>DASTVY010000131.1:0-5865 GCA_035758865.1 Sphingomicrobium sp.
TGATGCCATAGCCCGCCGCGTAGCGACACTCAGGCGAGGCGTCGAACTGGCCAATGAACGCTATGAAAACGGCTATTCCGACTACCTTGAAGTCCTGGATACGGAGCGCAGCCTCTTCAACGCCGAGTTGCAGTACGCCTCGGCGCGCGGTGATTATCAAAGAGCGCTGGTCAATCTCTATCGAGCATTGGGCGGAGACTGGACGCCCATTCCCCCAAGCGCCTTCCACCAGACGCAGGCGGAGGCCAAAACCCGATGAACGCTGACGCTCAGGCCCCAGGCCAACCGGCTGTTGCAACTGAGATCGAGGTTGGATCCGGAAAGGCGCCGGCCGATCCGATGCGCAAGGTCATCCTGATTGCGATTGGTCTGCTGCTGATCCTATTCATCTACCACGTGCTGTCGGACCGCTATACGCCATACACGTCCCAGGCGCGGGTCGAGACGTTCCTCACGCAGGTGGCGCCGGAAGTGGCCGGCGACGTCCGGGAAGTCGGTGTGAAAGACAATGGCGTGGTCCGAAAGGGACAGCTTTTGTTTCGGATTGACCCCGAACCATATCAAGTTGCCGTGCGATCGGCGGAAGCCAACCTATCCGTAGCGCTGCAGGCGGCAGATGTGTCCGTCGCGGACGTTTCTGCTGCCGAAGCTCAGCTTACGAAGCAGCGTGTCGACCTAGCGGCGAACCGTGAATTGGGAGGCATTGTTACCGGTCTCGTCGACAAGAAAGCGCTGGCTGAAACGCAGGGCATCCGTGCTCGAGCCGAGATCGCAAAGACACAAGCCGACTTGCGCCGCGCCCAAGCGGATTTGCGGAAGGCAGAGGCGAACCTCGGCGCTCCCGGGCTGAGGAACCCGAAGGTGCGCCAGGCGCTGGCCGCGCTCGATCAGGCTCGGCTTGACCTTCGCAATACGGAAGTGCGCGCGCCAGCGGACGGCACTGTGACCAACCTGCGTCTTGCACCGGGGCAATATGTCGCGCCCGGACAGCCGTTGCTGAGCTTCCTAGAAAAGGGACCGCGATGGATTTCCGCGGACTTGCGCGAAAATCAGCTGGGCAATGTAAAGCCGGGCCAGAAGGTGACCGTCGCTCTCGATATCAAGCCGGGCAAGCTGTTCAAAGGTCGTGTACACAGCATCGGCTGGGGCGTGAGCCAAGGCGATGAGGCTCCAACGGGCCAGCTGGCCACGATGCCGGCGGACCAGGGCTGGCTGCGCGACCCTCAACGCTTCCCGGTGCGGATCCTGGTGCTGCCCGACGAGGCGAAGGAGGCGGGCATCGACGACGGACGGAGCGGAGCGCAGGCGAACGTGATGATCTTCACGGACGACCATTCCATCCTCAATCCAATCGGCCGTTTGTGGATCAGGATGGTCGCCTTGCTGAGCTACCTGCAATAGTCATGGCGACAGCGCTGCAGCCGGGCGGAGCGGCCTCGGTATCGGCAGACGCGGCCCGCACGCATTTCGTGCTTCGGTTCAGCGTCGGAACGACCGCGGCGTTCACGGTATGCGAGCTGATGAACTGGCAGCCGTCGGCGCTCGCGCCCGTGCTCACCGGTGTCCTGCTTGCGAACCTGCCTGTTTCGCCGCCGCCAAAGGTCGGGCTCGTTCTAGTGCTGGTCATGGCCATCGCGGCCTGGTCCGCCTTCTTCCTGACGACCTTGCTGAGTCAGTCCCCGCACCTCCTTTTCGGCATACTCAGTCTCGTCATGTTTGTCGCTTTCGCTGGCCTTGCGCAGGCGAAGGGACAGCTTCCTCTGACACTGCTGCTCATGTGCATGTCGGTCGTCCCGGTCGTTACCCTGACGCTATCGCAATATGCGGGTACTTTTCCGGGTCTCCTGGTAAAGTCGATGGGTCTCGCGGTGATCTTCACCTGGCTGAGCTACGCCCTGTTTCCGCTGCCGTCGCCCAAGACGCCCGACCCGCCGGCCCACGCACTGGATAATCCTGTAGCCGCGGCCGCCCTGGGCACCGCGATCGTCGTGCCGCTGATGCTGGTGTACCTGCTGTTCGGTCTGACCGACGCCATTCCAGTCCTGCTCACCACGGTCCTCCTCGTCGCCAAGATGGAGCAGGAGCGAGGAGCGGCGAGCGGTTGGGCGAAGCTGATCGGCAATTTCCTCGGCGGGTTCATTGCCGTGGCTGCTTACTACGCCTTGCAGATCGCGCCCACGCTCGCTTCGCTCACGCTGATCATCTTCATCATCGGCTTCGGCTTTGCGCGCGAGATCGTGAAAGGCGGAGTGCGCGGGGGCAATGCGCTGCTGGCCTACAATGCCACCATCGTTATCTTTGGCTTGGCGCTGCTGAAGGGCCCTTCGAATTCCGGGACATGGGGAGCGCGCGTCGTTCAATTCGGTATCGCGGTGGTGTTCGCCGTGGGCATGATGAGCCTTTTGTGGCCGCGCCTAAAACGGCGAGGGCCCACACCGCTGAACTAAGCCCAGCGAAAAGGGGCCGGCGCTAGGCCGGCCCCCAGGGGTAATCGCTATCCTTCTTATCCGCGCTCTGGCGCCGGCGGCGGCGGCGGAGGCGGAGGCGGCGGGACCGGGCAGGTCTCGGTCGCCAGGATCACCGATCCGTCCGGGCACGTCTGCGTCGCCGGCGGAGGCGGCGGAGGCGGCGGCGGAGGCGGCGGCGGTGGCGGCGGTGGCTCAGCCGCGCCGAAGTTGTACGTCAGCGTCAGCAGTAGGCTGTGCATCCGCACCTTCGACTCGAAGTCCGCGAATGCAACGGCGTTCGTCGTCTGATCCACGAGAACCGCGCCCGCGGGGTCCGTAACCCCAGTTGGGAGAACCGAAAGCCGGTTCGGATTGCCCGCTAATGCGAAGCCCGTTGAATCGACGAGGTCGAGACTTCCGGTCGAGAAGTATTTGTACCGGAGACCCACGTCGATGTTCGGGCTGAGCGCATATTGCGTACCGAGGATCAGCTGCCAAGCGAAGGAGCCGTCCTTCTCGTCGATCAATTTCGTCTTCGCCCAACCGACGCCGAAGCCGCCCTGGAACGAAAGGCCGTCCTGGTCGCCGAAGTCGAGCAAGCCGTTCAGCATGAAGGCAAGCGAACCGACGGCCTCATCTAGGTTGAGGTCCGACGACGTAAGAGCGGGCAGGCCCGGAACGAACGGGTCAGCCGGAAGTGGTAGCGCTCCAGCGGGCCGGTTCAGAGCTGTATTCAACGACGCTATGAAAGCGTCATCGAACCCAATGTCGTCGAGATTGGCGTGCATCCAGGAGACTTCGCCCTCAACTCGGAACATGCCGAAGTCGTAGCCGCCAAAGAAGCCGATGCCGTAGCCGGTCTTGGCGTCCAGACTGATCACGTCGCTGAAGCTCGCGTCAGAGGGGCCGGCGGGTGTGTTTGCGGGCACCGTGCCGCCCGTGATCACGGCTGCATTGGTGGTCGTATAGTCGACAACCACATCCGCATCGGAATCCCGCGGGAAAACTACGCCAGCTTCCGCGCCAATATATGCTTGGCCATCGCGGGCAGCGGCAGGCGTTGCAATCGCAGCGACCGCTACTGCGGCTAGGAGAAATCTTTGCATTGAACACCCCTTGTTGGTTGACGTGCCCGACCCGCGGTCAGGGAGGCGGACCATCGGAGTGGCGGCAACAAAGAGGAATCAGGATTAGTCCCGATACGTCCGCTACGCATTTCAGGGATTTCATGGATGGTTGGCCCAAGGGGCAGAGGGGAATTTCACCGTAGATTACAGGGAGGAAGACATGGTCACCGCGTGCCGAAAAGTGCTGCTTGTTGCAGCGGCGACACAGCTCGCGGTGACCGGTTGCGCGACTCCTCAGAGACTTCCGGCGGTTCCGCAGGCGCAGCTCGCCGAGGCGAGACCAACCATCGGCCCGGTCCGGTTCCTCGTGACGCGCGAGTCAGACAGCTTCACCGCCGAAGCCAGGAGCCTGCTGGCGAAGGAGCAGAAATGGCTTTCCAGCCAGGGTCGCACCGGCGATTTGCCGCCGGCCTACTTCCTCGCCGTGTCGGGAGGTGGCGATAACGGCGCGTACGGTGCCGGCTTCCTGAACGGCTGGAGCGCGTCAGGCACCAGGCCGGAGTTCAAGGTTGTCACCGGGATCAGTACCGGCGCACTGATTGCGCCATTCGCGTTCCTCGGTCCCAAGTACGACTACGTGCTCCGGCGCGTTTATACGGAGACCTCGCAGAAGGACATTTTCAAGAAGCGCGGCATGGTGAAAGGCATCTTCGGTGATGCCATGGCGGACACGAGGCCGCTGGCGACCGTCATATCCCAGTACGTCGATCGCGCGCTGCTCGACGAGATCGCCGCTGAATATGCGAAGGGAAGGGTGCTTCTTGTCGGCACCGCAAATCTGGACTCGCTGGAGCCGGTCATCTGGAACATGACTGCCATCGCTTCGAGCCAGGACCCGAGCGCTACCCAGCTGTTCGCCAACGTCCTTCTCGCCTCCGCCTCCATTCCGGGAGCCTTCCCGCCGGTCATGATTGACGTGAATGTCGGCGGCACGCGCTATCAGGAAATGCACGTGGACGGCGGAACCATGGCTCAGGTCTTCCTGTACCCGCCGTCGCTATCGCTGGCCGACGCACCGCCGCGCAAACGTGTCCTGTACATCATCCGCAACGCGCGGCTCGATGCGGACTGGGCAAGCGTCGAACGGCGCACCCTCAGCATAGCCACACGCGCCATCGCGTCGCTAACCAGGACCCAGGGCATTGGCGATCTCTATAGGATCTATGTCACCGCGCAGCGCGACGGGCTCGACTTCAACCTAACGTACATCCCGAAAACCTTCGACACTCCGCACACGGCGGAGTTCGACACAGCTTACATGCGGTCCTTGTTCGATGTCGGGCTTCAGGCCGGAAAGGATGCGCGCGGGTGGCAAAAGTATCCGCCTGGATTCACCCCCCCGAACGAAAGCGTGTCCGCGTCGGCCCCTGGGCGATGATCCAAGCAATCCTCATCGTTGCGGCAATCGCTTCGACGATGATGGTCCGCAGTTCGGGTCCGTTGTGGGTGGGGCGCTTCGAGAACCCCGGCAAACCTCCGGCCCCCTGGCACTCCGTGAAATATTTGAACGAGCGACCGACAACCTATCGTGTCGCTTACGTGGCGGGGAAGCCGGCGATCGAGGCGGTTGTCGACGGCAGCATGTCGCTGCTCGCTCGGCCGCTCTCGGTCGATCTCGGCCGGACACCAGTTCTATGCTGGCGCTGGTACGTGGACGCGCCGGTGCAGAAGGCCGACATGACGCGGAAGAGCGGCGATGATTATGCCGCGCGCGTCTATGTCGCTTTCGATGTCCAGGATTCGGCGCTTTCCGGTCCCACGAAGTTTAAGCTGCGCTTGGCCCGCAGCATGTTCGGCACAGGAATACCGGACGCCGCGGTGGTTTATGTCTGGGACAACAGCCATGCGATCGGGACCGCGCGCAAGAGCAGCTACACCGACCGCTCCCAGCTGATCGTTGCCGAGACGGGAGCGAAGCGGGCGAAGGCTTGGGTCTCGGAACGAGCGGACATCGCGTCCGATTTCGCCAAGGCCTTTCCGAAGCAGCCCGGCCGGCCGATCCAGCTCGCCGTCGCCGCCGACGGGGACAACACCAAAAGCAAGGGTCGCGCCGCTTTCACAGACATCCATTTCGTCAGGCGTGGCGAGCCCTGCGCGTCCTAGCCGGCGGGCTTAGGGTTTGTCCTGATGGAGACGGCGAGGGTCGGATGCGAGATTCCTGAGGGTCGTTCCCACCCGCGTTGATGCGAGAACAATCATGATCTCCGGCCTTCCCCGCTTTGCACTTCCCGTGATCCTTCTGCTGTCTGCTGCGCCGGGGCTGGCGCAGACGAAGGACAATGCGCCGGTCT
>DASTVY010000139.1:0-12601 GCA_035758865.1 Sphingomicrobium sp.
GAACAGATGAACGATCACGTCGTCCGCATCGATCAATACCCAGTCCGCGACCGGCAGCCCCTCGATACGGACGACCTTGCCGAATTTCTGCTTGATCTTGTCGGCGAGCTTGTTCGCCATCGATGCCACCTGCCGCGAAGAACGGCCGGATGCGATGACCATATGGTCGGCAATCGATGATTTACCGGCAAGCGGGATGCTGATCATCTCCACCGCCTGGTCGTCATCTAATGATTGCATGACAAGGCTGTGCAGCGCCTCGACGTCGACCGGCTGGGTCGGAACGGCGGACGCATGTGCGGGATCGGCCAAAGGGACTCCTCTATTGATGGACGGCCCGGGAGAGCTTCGAAGCGAAGCGGCGGTGCCAATGTGGATTGATTGCGCGCAGCCGGGTGGCGGAGGTCGGGTCGGGTGGCAGGCGAAGGAAGATAATCGCCGGTGCACTCCATTCCGTCCAATGTCGCGCCTGGCTTGCGGGGCGGACGAACCGTCGCAACCAGCCCGTCGCGCGAGCCGCCCGGGCATCGTCATCATAACCGGGGCGGGAAACGACCGCAATCGGCACGATGCGCGCCAAGTCGCGCCAGCGCCTCCACTGGTGGAATTGGGCCACAGTATCCTCGCCCATCAGCCAGATGAAGCGGTGACGGGGCCAGTGCCGGACCAGGCTTGCGAGCGTATCCACAGTGTAGCGAGTGCCGCTTCGCGCTTCGAAGTCGCTGACCCTAATCCGGCTTCGGCGCGCCATTGCCCGGGCGGAGGCCAGCCTCGCGGCATAGGGCGCCATGTCGCTCGCCGTGGACTTCAACGGATTGCCCGGTGAGACCAGCCACCAGACCTCGTCGAGGCCGAGCGCATCCATAGCCGCCAGGCTGACCCGCCGGTGCGCTCGGTGCGCCGGGTTGAAGCTCCCTCCCAATAGGCCGATGCGCCGTGACATGTGGGACTGGCTAGCACGGCGTACCATGCGCGCGTAAGATGCCGGCGAGGGGGCATCGAATGGGCGAATTCGAAGCGATTGGAGATGCGGTGACCGGCAGCTTGCTCGCGCGCGCCGTCGAGCCGGGTGCGGGGGAGCCAGGCGCCGACGGCCATACCCATGAAAAGAACTGCCTCAACTGCGGCTCTCCGCTAACGGGCCCGTTTTGCTCGGCCTGCGGACAGAAATCCCACGTCCATCGCTCGCTGCGGGCGTTCGCCGGCGACTTTGTCGCTGGCCTGTTGAATTTCGAAGGGAAGTTTTGGCGAACGCTGCCGATGCTGGCGCTTCAACCGGGTGAAATGACGCGTCGCTATATTGCAGGTGAGCGGGCGCGCTTCATCTCGCCGGTGGCGCTCTACCTCTTCACCGTTTTCGCAATGTTCGCCGTCCTGAACTTTACGGGAGCGCTGAATCCCGATGCAGAGACCTTCAAGACAGAGTTGAAGGAGGAAATTGCCTCAGACCAACGTGCGATCGTCAAACTGGAAGCGGAGCGCAAGGTCGCGGGGATCACCGCAGAAGAAAAGGCGAAGATCGACCGGAAGATCGCCCGGCGAAAGGAAGATATTGCCGACAGTCAGAGGATCGTAACGGGCGGCCCCATCGTCGTCGAACCGGGTGACCTTGACCCGGACACACCCGGATGGGTCCGGCCTCTGATCGAGGATGCGCAAAAAAACCCGGAGCTGATGTCGCAGAAAATCCAGGAAGCGGCGTCAAAGTACAGTTGGCTGCTGATCCCGATTTCGGTGCCGTTCCTGTGGTTGCTGTTCCCCTTGCGGCGGCGCTACAATCTTTATGACCACACGGTGTTCGTCACCTACTCGCTGTCGTTCATGATGATGCTGGTGATTGCTTCCGGCCTGCTGGTCGCGAGCGGATGGCCGACCCTTGCGGCATTTCTGTTCTTCGTGCCCCCGTTCCACATGTATCGGCACCTGAAGGGCGCTTACGAGCTGAGCCGCTTCAGTGCGATAATGCGGACGATGGCGCTGGTGTCGTTCGCATTCGCCGCGGCCGGGATATTCATGGCCGCGACGGTTGCGATCGGAACGATGTAAGGTTGGCTAGGCCCCCGCGGGAGCAGCGCCACCGATCCCCGGCTTGGGCCGCTTCGACTTTGGGATAGACGATCCGGCGGTCGGGATGGCCGGCTTGGAGCTTGACCCGCGGTCGATCGAACCGCCGTCGAGCAGCGTCTTGATCTCGTCGCCCGACAGCGTCTCGAACTCAAGCAAGGCTTGGGCCAGCGTTTCGAGCTCGTCGCGATGCTCGTTCAGCAGGTGCTTCGCGCGGTCATAGCCCTGCTCGACGATGCGCCGGATCTCCTTGTCGATCGCCTGGGCGGTCTCGTTCGACATGTTCTTCTGCCGGTTGACCGAATAGCCGAGGAACACTTCCTCGTCGGCCTCGGCATACTGCAGCGGGCCCAACGCATCCGACATGCCCCAGCGAGTCACCATGTCGCGGGCAAGGCCGGTCGCATAGCTGATGTCGGACGAAGCGCCCGAGCTGACCTTGTCGTAACCGAAGATCACTTCCTCGGCGACGCGGCCGCCCATCGAAACCGCGAGGTTCGCGTACATCTTGTCACGGTGATAGCTGTAATTGTCCCGCTCCGGCAGGCGCATCACCATTCCCAGCGCTCGCCCGCGCGGGATAATCGTCGCCTTGTGGATCGGATCGGAAGCAGGCTCGTGGAGCGCGACGATCGCATGGCCAGCCTCGTGATAGGCGGTCATCCGCTTCTCGTCCTCGGTCATCACCATGGACTTGCGTTCGGTACCCATCAGCACCTTGTCCTTAGCTTCCTCGAACTCCTGGGCGGCGACCAGCCGCTTGCCCTTCCGCGCGGCCAGCAGCGCCGCCTCGTTGACAAGGTTCGCAAGGTCCGCGCCGGAGAAGCCCGGAGTACCGCGGGCGATGATCCGCGGGTCGACGTCGGGCGCCAGCGGCACTTTCTTCATATGAACCTGGAGGATCTGCTCGCGGCCGTCGATGTCGGGGCGCGGAACCACAACCTGGCGGTCGAAACGGCCCGGGCGAAGCAGCGCCGGGTCCAGAACGTCTGGCCGGTTGGTGGCGGCGATGATGATGATGCCTTCATTGGCTTCGAAGCCGTCCATCTCGACCAGCAGCTGGTTCAATGTCTGCTCGCGCTCGTCGTTGCCGTTGCCAAGGCCGGCGCCGCGATGGCGTCCGACGGCGTCGATCTCGTCGATGAAGACGATGCAGGGTGCCGACTTCTTGGCCTGGTCGAACATGTCGCGGACTCGGCTAGCGCCGACGCCGACGAACATTTCGACAAAGTCCGAACCGGAGATGGTGAAGAAGGGGACGCCCGCTTCGCCGGCGATGGCGCGGGCCAGCAGCGTCTTACCGGTGCCGGGGCTTCCGACCAGCAGAGCGCCCTTGGGGATCTTGCCGCCCAGCCGTGCGAACTTACCGGGGTCCTTCAAATATTCGACGATTTCCTGGAGCTCTTCTCGGGCCTCGTCGATGCCCGCTACGTCGGCGAAGGTCACTCGGCCCTGCTTTTCGGTCAGCATCCGAGCCCGGCTCTTGCCAAAGCCCATAGCTCCACCGCCGGCGTTCTTCTGCATTTGGCGCATCACGAAGAAGCTGATTCCAAGGATTAGCAGGAAGGGCAGCGACTGATAGAGCAGGATCAGCCAAACGCTCGATTGCTCCTCGGCCTTGACCGCAACCCCGACACCCTTGGAAACGAGCCGGTCGGCAACGTTGGTAGTGGGCGGGGCAATGGTGCGGAACGACTTTCCGTCGGCCATCTTGCCGCTGACGGTCACATTTCCGACCGACGAAGTGGCAATCGTAACCGATTGGACGTTGCCCTCATCGACCTGGCGAATGAAATCCGAATAGGCGAGCGCGTCGCCTTGCGCAGCGCTGCCGCTGTCGAAGGCGCGGACGAACAGGACGAGGCCGAACAGAACCGCCAGCCAGATCAGCAGCGACCGGGTCCAGGGGTTGCCAGGCTTCTTTTCGTTGCGCTTGTCGTCCACTTATTCGTCCCTCGTTGGTGCGCCTAAGACACACTGCCAACCCGACAGCGCTTTTCGGCACGCCTAAAATAGGCGCATTACCATTAATAACAATGGAATGGCGCTCAACTGCGCGCGAACGGCGATCTTCGCTCTCTAGAAGCGAAGTGCGACGCCAAACGCTGCCTTGCGCGTTTTAGGCATCGAATAATCGCGGTTGGTGGAGCGCGCATGGTCCGGGCGTTCCGCTTTTTCTCCGAATATTCCAAAGCCGATCGCCGTGTTCGCCATGACTTCCGTTCCGGCGATAATCCGGCTTCCGTTGCTGCTTGAACCGTCGGGATCGGCAGCGTCGTCAGCAATGTCGAAGCTGCGCTCGGGCTCGGACTTGATGTCTTCGGGCACCTGCCAGGGACTGGGGGCGTGATTGGTCGCGACCTGCGCCTGGAGGGGGGCCGCGAAAAGCGCCGACGCCAACGCAATTGGTACAAATATGCGAGCCATTGTTCCTCCCTGCTTGCCCGCTCAGTAGGAACAGCGATTGGTCTGGCTGCAAAGTTCCCAATTTTCAACTGGGGAATTCCCTCAGCCCCGCCGCGGCGGTTCCATAGTGAGACGCCAGCGGGATCCGCCCTCCAGTTTCAAGCCGGAAAGGGTAACCGTGTCCCCCCGGTCAAGGGCGTCCAATGCTCGCATCGCGTCCGGGCCACGGGGCGGTGGTGCGGCCAGCTCGCTAAAGGCTGCAAGAAGCAACCGTCGCTTGAGTTCGCGGGGCAGATCGAACGGCTCGATTACCAGCGCATCGCCGTCCCGCCTGATGCGGGAGCCAATCAGCGGCGCAAGCGCCCAGTCCAGCGCTTCGTCTGCATCTCGGAGCGCGGATGCGCTCGCCGCCAGCCGGGCCGGGTCGGCCCAGTCCGCGCTATTCAGCAGGATTCTAATTCGGCTGCGATCATGTTTGGGATCGCGGTTACTGGGATCGTCGACGGCCTCCAGCCCCGCATCCGCAACCAATTCCACCAGCTCCGCCTTTCGCCAGCCAAGCAGCGGCCTAATCAGCAACACCTGTTCCGACAGGGGCCGGTTCGACCGCGTCGCGCCAAGCCCGCTGACGCCCGCACCGCGCAACAAGCGCATCAGCAGGGTTTCCGCCTGGTCGTCAGCATGGTGCGCGGTCGCGACCGCCGACAGGCTCCGCTCGATCGCCCATTCGTTCAGCAACCGATACCGCATGGCACGAGCTGCGGCCTGAATGTTGGTCGTTGGAGGCTCGGGCCAGTCCGCCAGCAGCGTTCGATGCGGGACATCCAGTTTGCCGCAGATGCCGGCCACCATCGCGGCCTCGTCCGCGCTCGCTGGGCGGAGGCCATGGTCGACGGTCGCGGCCTCGACCATTCCGGGCCGGGCGGCGGCGGCCACCAGGAGCAGCGCCAGGCTGTCGGGCCCGCCCGACACGGCGATACCGAAGCGAACGTCCCGGGGAACCAGCGCATCAAGGTCGGCGGCGAAACGCTCGACGATATCAGGAGCCGGCCGACCGATCATCTCGTCACGCCAGCGAAGGCTGGCATCCATGTCAATGATGCAAACATCGGCCCCAGCCTACGCCGGGGCGACATCATTTCAAAAGCTCAGCTGCACTTCGCCTCGGACTTGGCGCCCGGCAGTGCGGATTTCAGCGGCGCGCGCAGATTGCTCGAATAAACCTCTTCCAGCTCTTCATAGGCCTTGCAGGCCTGGCCCGGCTGTCCGAGCTTCATCAGCGCCTGGCCCAGATAGAACAGGCTGTCCTGCGCACGCTCGCCCTTCGGATCGCGGCGGTAATTGGAAAGCAATGCCTCGGCCGCGGCGCGCGGCTGTCCCTTGTCGAGCAGCGCTCGGCCTGTGAGATTATACGCCCAGCTCGTGCGGCGGTGGTTGGGATATTTCTTGGTGAAGGCCTGAAGCGACTTGATCGCCTGGTCATATTTGCCGCTGTTCCACAGCTGGAAGGCTACGTCATATGCGGCCTCGGCAGGGTCGTCGGAAGCGGGGATGAGTTCCGCCGTCGCCTGCTCTGACGTTGCCCTTTCGACCTTGGGCTTGGGGGCCGGCGGCGGGGCCGCGGCCGTTTCGCCCTGCTCTTCGCTCGTGGCCGGCACTTCCGTCGGAGGTGCAGTTTCCAGCGCACGGATGCGGCGGTCCTGGTCCGCGCGAAGCCGCGCCAGCTCGGTTTCCATCACCGCAACCCGATTGCCACTCTCTTCCGACTGCCGGACAATGTCCGCCAGCTGGCGCTCGATTGCGTCGAGGCGTCCAGTCAGGCTGTTGACCGAATCCTGGGTCGCCGCCGGATCGTCGCTGAAGCCAGCCGTGTCCGCCGGCTGGCCCTTGGGGAACACCTGTTTCTGGACCTGCCGGACCTGCTTCTCCAGCCGCTCGATCCGCTGTTCTGGGGTCGGCTGGCGCTTCTGGGCGGATGCGGGGGTCAGGGCGAGTGCCGCGGCAAGGGCGGCGAGCGAAAGGCTGGAACGGAAACGCATATCAATCCTCAATCGGCTAGGCGGTACTTGGCGAGACTGCATGAAACTGCCTGTCCCGCCGGTGAATCACTGTTGGGTTGAGGCCTCCCCGGCGGTTCCGGAGTTTGGCGCGGAACTGTTGCTTGCTGGCTGTGCCGGATCCGGGGTTTGAGCTGCGGGCGGATTGGGCGCAGCCCGGCGCGGCGCACGAGCAGGTACAGTAGGCTCAACTGCCGGCTGCGCAGCGCCGCCCGCTGTCGGAGCGGAGGCGGGCCGCATCAAGTCTGCAGCTTTCAGGCTGACGCCTGACACCGTGCGTCCCGGCTGGCCGACGGCCGGTGCCTGCTGATTCCCGACTGTAATGCTGAGGGCCTCGGGCTTGCCGGTGGTCAGCACCGGAGCGGTTGCGGTGGCCGGGATTTCAAATGTTTCCCCCGGTGCCAGCTGACCCTGCTTCAGGACGGTCGAACCGTCCTTGATCTGGAGCCAGACGGCATCGGTTGCGGTCAGCACTACTGGGCCAGCCGCGGCCGCGGCCGGCGCGGCCGGCTGGGCAGGTGCAACGTTAGCCTCGACCGGCGCCTGGACATCGGATGCCTCGGCAACCGGATCGGCCTCCAGCGAGCGATTGTTGATCCACGTCAGGGCGAGCACGACCAGGACCAGCAGACCCAGCGCTCCGAACACCAGGCCTTTGGGCATGGTCCGCGCCGGATCGGCGGCCTCATAGACTTCCGGGTTCGCGAAGGTTTGCCTGGCGCCGCCCATTTCCGCTCTTAACTGGTCGCCAATTTCGTTGCGGTCGAGGCCAACGGCGGAGGCGAAATTCTTGGCGAAGCCGATCGAATAGGTCGCTGCCGGGAGCTTCTCCCAATCGCCTTCTTCAAGGCTTGCCAGGTGTCGCGTTGGAATCCGGGTCTGGGCGGCGATTTCCTCGATCGAAATTCCCTTTGCCTCGCGGGCTTCGCGAAGCCGCTGGCCGGCCGTTACGACCTCAGCCGATTCCGTCTCGTCCATTCATTCTCCCCCGCGTCGGTGCGCTTGAATTCGCCTCCGTTGTCGGTAGGTCGCGCGGCCCTGTCAACCGGGCAGATGCAAGCCGTCAACCGATTGAAACGCCATGACGTTTCGCCCAGTCCCCAAGCGTCTTGCGGAGGTTCGCCGGGGGCTTGGCGAGCAGCGCTTCGACCTTCGTCCGAACCGCTGCTGCTTCGATCGATCTGACCATTGCCTTGACTGGCCCCACGGCCGCCGGAGTGATCGAGAAATTGTCGATGCCGATCCCGATCAGGGCCATTGCCTCGAGCGGACGCCCGGCCATTTCGCCGCACACCCTGACTGGCACTTTCGCCTTCCTGGCTTCTGCCGCGACGCGTCGCAGGAAGCGCAGGATCGCGGGGCTCAGCCAGTCGTACCGTTCGGCAAGACGCGGGTCGGACCTGTCAGCGGCGAACAGGAATTGCGTCAGGTCATTGGTTCCGATGGACAGGAAGTCGACCCGGGGAAGGAGCAGGTCCAATGTCTCGGCCAGGCTCGGCACTTCCAGCATCGCGCCGAACTCGACCTTCTTGGGCCCGCCCCGCTTTGCTCCCTTGGCCCATTGCAGCTGCTCCTCGAACAGCGCACGCGCTTCTTCATATTCCCACGGCTCGCTGACCATCGGGAACATGACGCGCAGCGTCTTGCCTGCCGAAGCTTCGATAAGCGCCCGTGCCTGCGCCTTCATCAGTGCCTTGCGTTCCAGGCTGAGTCGCAGTGCGCGCCAGCCCATGGCCGGATTCTCGCTCTCGTCCTTCTCGTCTTCCGACAAATAGGGCAGCGCCTTGTCACCGCCGATATCTACGGTTCGGAATATGACGGGCTTGTCGCCCGCCGCTTCGAGCACGCTCCGGTAGAGTCTCAGCTGGCTTTCACGGCCAGGGAGAGTCGCGGCGATCAGGAACTGGAACTCCGTCCGGAACAGGCCGATGCCATCGGCTCCGGTCGTCTCGAGCATCGCAGCATCTTCGGCCAGGCCGGCATTGACCATCAGCCCGATCCGCTCGCCGTCCTTGGTCTCGGCGGGCAATGCCCGCATGGCGGCGAACTCGGCGCGCCGCTTGGCGCTGATCGACATGCGCTGGTCGAAGGCGTTGACCATCGACCGGTTGGGTCGGACCATGACGGTGCCGTTGTCTCCGTCAACCAGGATCATGTCGCCTTCATTGGCGATGTGGCGGACGTCGGTGATGCGTCCGACCACCGGCACTCCCATCGCGCGCGCGACGATGGTCATATGGGCGGTGAGCGAGCCTTCCTCCAGCACCACGCCCTTCAGCCTGCGCCGGTCATATTCCAGCAACTCCGCCGGACCGAGATTCTTGGCGATCAGGATCGCGTCCTTGGCGAGGCCGGTCTGCGCTGCCGTCCCCATCCGCCCGGAAACAATCCTCAACAACCGGTTCGATAGATCCTCAAGGTCGTGCATCCGCTCCTTCAGCAGCGGATCGTCAATCTCGCGCATCCGCGCCCGGGTACGCTGCTGGACCCGCTCGATCGCCGCCTCGGCGGTCAGGCCGCTGTCGATCGCCTCGTTGATCCGCCGCGACCAGCCCTCGTCATAGGCGAACATCTTATAGGTCTCGAGGATCTCATTATGCTCGCCGGCAGTGCCGAATTCGGCCTCGCGAGTCATATGGTCGATCTGTTCGCGCATCTTGCGGAACGCGGCATAAACCCGCGTCCGCTCGGCCTCGACGTCGTCGGCGACCGTATGCTCGATGATCACTTTGGGCTGGTGGAAGACTGCCACGCCCTTGGCCATTCCGGTCACCAGCTTCAACCCGACCAGTCGCTGCATGCCGGCGTTGCGCAAGGCCGCACGTGCCCCGTCGACCAGCCGGGCGCTGGCGATCATCTCCGACAAGACCATCGCCACGGTCTGAAGTGCTTCAATCTCTACGTCGTCGTAGCGCCGCGGCTCGGCATGCTGCACGCACAGCACTCCGATCGGCGCCTCGCGGCGGATGATCGGGACGCCGGCAAAGCTGTGGTAGCGTTCTTCGCCGGTCTCCGGCCGATAGACGAACTCGGGATGGTTGGTCGCTTCGGCGAGGTTCAGGATCCGCCCCTCTTCCGCGATGGTTCCCACCAGGCCCTCACCCATGTGAAGGCGGGTGACATGAACCGCTTCCTTGCGGAGACCGTGGGTGGCGCTCAGCTCCATCGCATTGTCGCGCAGCAGGTAGATGGAGCAGACCTCGCTCTTCATCGCTTCGGCGATGAGGTCGACGACCTTGTCGAGCTTGGTCTGCGCCGATCCCCGCTTGGCCATGACCTCGTGGAGGCCGGTCAGGATTTCGCGTGCGGAGGAGGCGGCGCTCACGGGCATGAGAGATGCGCTATCAGATGCGAAGCATCGCTGTCACTGCCGATCCGCGCGAAACCACGCAGCAGTTGCGGTCCGCTCGGTTCGTAACCCCCTTCGAGCGAGCCTTAACTTCACTATTTTCATGGAGTCAGGCGCCATTTTTGTGAATTTAGGGACGCCGATCCGCGACGATCATTCCAATGTCGACGAAGCGAAAGAGCAGGCCTTCGTCATCTCACACCGGAGTGGCTGTAGGACAGGAAATTCGAACCGGGGCCGTCGAGCCGTCGCAGCAACAGGCGAAACGATCTAACGCGATCCCAGGGCGTGGGCGGCTTCCTCGACCAGCTCCTCGATGATTTCGGCAACCGGTTCCTCGCGCTTGACCATGCCGACGGACTGGCCGGCCATGACCGAGCCGGACTCGACATCGCCGTCGATCACCGCGCGCCGCAGGGCGCCGGCCCAATAATGTTCGATCTGCAGTTGGGCTTCGGCCATTTCGATCGCGCCCTCGTCCAGCTTCTGCGCTACCTCGCGTTGCTTTGCCGCGAAATTCTCCATCTCGCGGTTCTTGAGAGCGCGCACCGGGATCACCGGCAGGCGGGGGTCGATCTGGACCGAGGGGATGGCGTCGCGGGCCGAAGCACGCAGGAAGGCCTTCTTGAAATTGGGATGGGCGATGCATTCGTGGGAGCAGACAAAGCGCGTGCCGAGCTGCACTCCGACCGCGCCCATTTCCAGATAGGCGGCAATCGCCTCGCCGCGGCCGATGCCGCCGGCGACGAACACCGGGATGTCGGCGGCGACGTGGGGCAGGATCTCCTGGCACAATACGCTGGTCGATACCGGCCCAATATGGCCGCCGGCCTCCATCCCTTCGATCACCAGCGCGTCGGCACCCGAGCGCATCAGCTTCTTGGCGAGAGCGAGCGCGGGCGTGAAGACGATGAGCTTGGCGCCGTTGCCCTTGATCCGCTCGATCGCGCCGCCGGGCGGAAGACCCCCGGCGAGCACGACATGGCTGACCTCATGCCGCGCGCAGACGTCGATCAGCGCTTCGAGCTGCGGGTGCATGGTGATCAGGTTGACGCCGAACGGCTTGCCGGTCCGCTCCTTTGTCCCGGCGATCTCGCTATCGAGAAGCTCCGGGCTCATCGCCCCGCAGGCGATCACGCCGAATCCGCCGGCGTTGGAAATGGCCGAGACCAGGTGGCGCTCGCTGATCCAGCTCATCGCCCCGCCCATGATCGCCCATTCGGTGCCGAGGAACTCGGTCCCGCGGGCCATGTGCTCCTTGAGGCGGATCATGCCGGAGTCGCCGTGAACGGCGCGCGGTTCAGCGATCATGCCTTCGCCGCTCATGCCACCTGCTCCCGTTCTGCATCGAGGCCATAAGCAGTGTGCAGGACCCTGACCGCGAGCTCCATATATTCTTCCGGGATCAGCACGCTCACTTTGATCTCGCTGGTGGTGATGGCGAGGATGTTGATTCCGCGATCGGCCAGCGTCTGGAACAACTTGGCAGCGACGCCGGTGTTGGACCGCATGCCCACGCCGACCGCACTCACCTTGGCGGTGTTCTTATTGGTCAAGATGTCCTTGAAGCCGATTTCGTCCTGGACCTTTTTCAGCTCGGCGACGGCATGGGCCAGGGACGCATTCGGAACGGTGAAAGCAAGGTCGCTCTCATCGCCCGCATTGCGCACGGACTGGACGATCATGTCGACATTGATGTTCGCCTCGGCCAGCGGGCCGAACACTGCGGCGACGACTCCGGGCCGGTCCGGTAGGTCGACCAGCGTGACCAGCGCTTCGTTGCGATCGTGGGCTATGCCCGTGACGACGTTGCGTTCCATATCGCTTTCCTCAATTTTTTCGTCACCGACGATCATCGTGCCGGGCTTGTCCTCAAACGAACTGAGAACCGTCAAAGGCATGCTGTAGCGCATTGCGAGACCCACGGAGCGGGTCTGGAGCACCTTGGCGCCGACGCTGGCTAGCTCCAGCATCTCTTCATAGGTGATCATGTCGAGCTTGCGGGCATGGGGCACGATGCGCGGGTCAGTGGTGTAGACGCCATCGACATCGGTGTAGATGTCGCATCGGTCGGCCTTCATCGCCGCGGCCAGCGCCACCGCTGACGTATCCGAGCCGCCCCGGCCGAGCGTCGCCACTGCATTGTCGGCGGTCACACCCTGGAAGCCGGGGATAACGGCGATGCCGCCGCCGTCGAACACGCGTTCCAAGACGTCGACGTCGATATTTTCGATGAGCGCGGCCGAATGACCGGAGGCTCGGATCGGCAATTGCCAGCCCATATAGCTTTTGGCGTTGAGACCCATGCCCTGCAGCGTGATTGCAAGAAGCCCGCTGGTCACTTGCTCGCCGCTGGCGACCACCACATCATATTCGCGCGGGTCGTAAAGCGCGGCCGCTTCCTTGCACAGCTGGACCAGACGGTCGGTCTCGCCGGCCATTGCCGAAACCACCACCGCCACCTGGTTGCCGGCTTCGGCCTCGCGCTTGACTCGATTGGCGACCGCGCGGATGCGCTCGATGCCGGCCATTGAGGTCCCGCCGAATTTCATCACGATGCGTGCCATGGATCGGCGGTTTTTCCTCGTGGAAGCGCGTGCCGCGCCCTGTTAGGGAGGCGAAATGGCCAAGACAAGTATCGTAGATCGTGAGGCGGCTCATTTCGGAGGAATGGCCGCGGACTGGTGGGACCCGAACGGCGCCTCGGCGATGCTCCATAAGCTCA
>DASTVY010000240.1:0-5327 GCA_035758865.1 Sphingomicrobium sp.
GCCGATCGGCTGAGCCAGCGCGAAGCCTATCGTCGCGGCAAGGAAGAGGACAACCGGCTGATATCAGAGATGCAGGCAGCGGGGTAAGGTTCAGGCTAATCAGGGAGGACTGACGTGAACCCGGAGAAACTGCAGCAGGCAATCCTTCTCTACGACCGTTTTACCCACGAAGGCATGGGTCGGCGCGATTTCTTTGCGCGGATGACCCTGATCGCGGGCAGCGCGGCGGCAGCCACCAGCCTGATCGCCTCGATCGCCGCCTCCCCCGCCGCGGCGGCGATCGTCCCGGCCGACGACCCCCGGCTGACAACGCGAACCATGACGTTCGATAAACCTGCCGGTTACAAAGCCTATGTCGCCGAGTCCGTGAAACGAAACCTCAAGGCAACGGTGCTGGTGGTTCACGAGAACCGCGGCCTCAACGACCATATCCGCGATGTGGCGCGGCGGATCGCGCTGGAAGGCTTCCGGGCGGTAGCGCCCGACTTCCTGTCATTGTCAGGTGGAACCCCAGCTAACGAAGACGCGGCGCGCGATGCGATCGGCAAGCTCGACCTTGCCAAGGTCACAAGCGATGCAGTGACGATGCTCGACGAACTGTCGAAATCCAGCCGCGGCGGAAAGGTCGGAGCGGTTGGCTTCTGCTGGGGCGGCGCCTTCATCGACCGGTTGGCAGTAGCGGCAGGTGACGTACTCGATGCTGGCGTATCCTATTACGGCCCGGCGCCGGATCCGTCGGAGGCGGTCAAAGTTCAGGCCCCTCTTCTGATCCATCATGCGGGGGAAGACGCAAGGGTCGCCCAGACCTTGTTCCCATGGGTCGCCGCGCTTCGTGCCGCGAAAAAGGATGTTACGTACCAAGGCTATGACGGCGCCAATCACGCCTTCAACAACGACACGTCGGCCGAACGCTACAACAAGGAGGCGGCCGAGCTCGCCTGGGGACGCACAATCCGCTTCTTCAAGCGACACCTGGCGTAGGTCCGCAATCGGCCCATTGCGGACATACAGTTACGAAATGGACGCGACGGCAACTCAGCGTGCGAACAACTCGTCGGGATTCGCAAAGGATTTGAATTCCAGCGCATTGCCGGCGGGATCGAGGAAGAACATCGTCGACTGTTCGCCTGGCTGCCCCTCGAAGCGGGTGTAGGGCTCGATCACGAACTCCACTCCGGCCTTCCTCAGCCTGGCCGCAAGCCCCTTCCATTCTTCGGGAGGCAGCACCACTCCGAAATGAGGCACCGGCACCGAATGGCCATCGACAAGGCTTCCATCGCGATGCTGGCCGTTATCCCCTGCGCTCTCCACCAGGTGCACAACGATCTGGTGGCCATACAGATTGAAGTCGATCCAGGTTTCGCTGCTCCGGCCTTCGGGACAGCCCAGGACTTCGCCGTAAAAGCGCCGGGCGGCCTGCAGATCGTCGACTTTGAAGGCGAGGTGAAACGGCGTGGCCTGGCTCATGATGGCGCTCCGAAGGTCCATACAGCGTTCTAATGCTCATTGCCGGGGCAGCGCCAGCGCCCGGCCAAGCAAACGGGCCGGTGGATTGCTCCGCCGGCCCTTTCTCGCTCCCGCTTTCGCGAAACTTAGCGGCGATCGCCCATGAACCTCAGCAGGAACATGAACATGTTGATGAAGTCGAGATAGAGGTTCAGCGCCCCCATGATCACGACCTTGCCCATCATGTCAGTGCCGGCAACATGAGCGTACATGCTTTTGATCTTCTGCGTGTCATAGGCGGTGAGTCCCGCGAATAGCAGCACTCCGATGGCGCTGATCGCCAGATCCATCGCCGTAGACCGCAGGAAGATGTTGATGACCATCGCCACCAGCAGTCCGACCACGCCCATGATCAGGAAGGTACCGAAACCACTGAGATCCTTCTTGGTGGTGTAGCCCCACAGGCTCAGACCCAGGAACGCGGCTGCGACTGCGAAGAAGGTCTGCGCGATCGAAACGCCGGTATAGGCGAGGAAGATCGTCGACATCGACAAGCCCATCGCAGTCGCAAAACCCCAGAACATGAGCTGGAGCGTGCTTGTCTGCATCCGATTCACACCGAAGCTCATGGCGAACACGAACGCCAACGGCGCCAGTACGATTAGCCAGCCAAGGCCCGACATGCCGGTGCCGGCCTGGTTGATCATCACACCCGCAGCGTAGGGGGCGAACAGCAGGGCGACGATGCCTGTGAGCAGCACGCCCGACGCCATGTAGTTGTAAACCTTGAGCATGTAGGACCGTAGGCCCGCGTCGCGTACCGCGCGCGGAACGCCGACCGACACAGTCGGATCATAGCCGCCTGTCGTCGTGCGCGGGTCAAATTGGTTCTGCATTTTCACTCCTTCGTGACGGCAAAAGGCCGCCACAGGCCAGATATATCGTAGTTGTTCGCATCCTGTTCAAGCGAAACCGGCAAGCGCATGTCCCGGCGCGCGCTCTTGTGATAATTGCCGCACCCTGGGTGATGGCCGGGGGACGCGATGGCTGACCTGCCAGCAATTGAACCGATTCGTCCTGGGGAGCGGATCCTGGCGCTGGACGTGCTCCGCGGCTTCGCAATGCTCGGCGTGCTCATCGCCTATTGCCTGTGGAACCTTGGAACGGCGCCGACCGAAAGCTTCAGCCGCACCGATAAGGCACTGGACGAGGTCGCCGGCTTTCTGATCGACGGCAAGTTCTACACGATATTGGCGTTCCTGTTCGGCCTCGGTTTCTCGATCCAGCTCGACCGCACACCCGACGACGCCACCGTCGTGCCCGTTTATCGCCGAAGGCTGGCCGCGCTTGCCGTCATCGGCCTGGCGCACGCGTTGCTGCTGCGCAACGGCGACATTCTCCTGCCCTATGCGCTGACTGGATTCCTGCTGATCCCCTTTCGCCGCAGCCGCTACCCGGTGCTCTTCGCGGCAGCGGGCATCGCGCTCCTATTTCCCCACATTGCCGCAATGATTTGGCAGGCAACGGGCCTGCCCTTCCCGCAGCGCCCGCATCTCGAAAATGCGCCCTACCTCGTCGAGAACGCGGCGTGGGTGCGCTACTGGTACGAAACGGCGCTGTTCAGCTGGCCGACCAACCTCACCCTGTTCCTCATCGGTCTTTACGCCGGCCGCCGCCGGCTATTGGCCCGCCTTTCGGCAGATCCGCGCAAGCTGGTCGCCACCGCGCTGGCGGGCCTGCTCGCCGGAACCATCTTCTACCTGGTTCGGTCGCAATTGCTCGAAAGCGGGTCCGGCGAGTCACTCCAACGGGCGATGGCCGGGCTGCTTTTCACCTTCCACTGTTGGGGGATGTCGAGCGCCTATGTCGCGGCATTGTTGCTTTTGCTGAAGGTGCCCGTCGGCGCGAAGTCCCTTTCGCCGCTGGCCGCGATCGGGCGAATGGCACTGACGAACTACCTGCTGCAGCCGGTGGTCATCGTTCCGCTATGCCTGATGTTTGGCTGGTTCGACCGATTCACGCCGACGAAATCGCTTCTGCTCGCCTTGGCGGTTTTCGCCCTGATCCAGCTGCCCTTCAGCATATTGTGGCTCCGCCGCTTCCAATTCGGCCCGGCGGAATGGCTGTGGCGGAGTCTGACCTACGGCCGCGCGATCCCACTCAAGACGGGTGCCGCCGATTACGCGCCTGTCTAGATGCCTGTAGTGCTCTTAAGATAGCGCCATGCACCGCCTGTTCGTCGCGCTCCGGCCTTCCACTGCTCTCCGGCGCCACTGCCTGGACGCGATTGCCGGCGGCCCGCCCGGATGGGCGTGGCAGCGCGAAGAACAATTGCATGTCACGCTGCGCTTCATTGGCGAGGTCGAGCGGCCGCTGGCGGAGGACATTGCCGCCGCACTCGGCTCGATCCGCGCCCCATCGGTCGAGCTTGGCCTGCACGGCGTCGGCTTTTTCGACCAGGGCGCCCACGGTGTGCTGTTCGCCCGGGCGGTACCGCGCGACCCGCTCGAGGCGCTCCACAAGAAAGTCGACCGCGCGCTCTTCTCGGTCGGGCTGGCGCCGGACCGGCGTGCTTTCCTGCCCCACGTTACCCTCGCCCGACGGCGAAGGTCAGCGACCGATCCTTCCACTTGGCTCGAAGCGCACGCGTCCCTGTCCGCCCCGGCCGAGCCGGTCGGCGAATTCATCCTGTTCGAGAGCCGCCTTGGGCACGACGGCGCCCATTATGAGCCGGTGGAGACCTACCGCCTCGGCTAATTGCACCGTCCCGCGCCCGGGCCCTTCACGAACCGGCCGGGGGTCGCGCCGGTATGCTCGCCGTCGCGCAGCACCGGCACGCCGTTGACCAGCACATGGACCATTCCGACCGCATATTGCTGCGGCTTGGTGAACGTTGCTCGGTCCGAGATCTTTTCGGGATCGAAGACGGCGATGTCGGCGAAATTACCGGCCTTCAGCGATCCGCGGTCCTTGATCCCCAGATTGGAGGCTGGAAACGACGTCAGCCGCCGCACGGCCTCGGCCAACGGCACGCGCTTTTCCTCGCGCACATATTTGCCCAGCAGTCGTGCGAAATTGCCGTAGGCCCGGGGATGCGTGCTGGACTTCAGGAACACGCCCTCGGGCGCCAGGGCTGCCGCGTCACTATCGAATGCCATCCACGGCAGGGTGACGTGGCGCGCGACATTCTCCTCGCTCATCCCGAAATAAACGACCTGGATCCGGGTGCCGTCCGCGATGATTAGGTCGGCGATCACCTCCTCCGGCGCTTTGCCACGCTCGCGCGCCACCTCGCCCAGCGTCTTGCCGGTCAGCGGTTTCAGCGCATCGGTCTTGAAGCCAACCAGGATCACCTTGTCAGGTTCCTGCACCGCCAGCTTGGTGTTTTCCGAGGCCTCGGGCGACCGCATCTCGGCCATCGCCTTGGCCCGCTGCGCCGGGTCCTTGAGCCGCCTGACCCACTCTTCGATCCCGCCCGCCTGGATCCACAGCGGCATGGCCGCATCGAACCCGGTCGAACTTGCCGGATAGGTGTACATGTCGGCGGTGATCTTGAGGCCGCGCGCCCGCGCCGCCTCGACCCTGGCGATCGCGGCGTCGATCTTGTGCCAATTGTCGCGGCCCGACTGCTTGAAATGATAGATTTCGCCCGGTGCGCCGGATTTCTCGCTGATCTCGATAAGCTCGTCGATCGCCTCGATCAGCTTTGGCCCCTCGTCGCGAATATGGCTGATGTACATTCCGCCGCAGCGCCCCGCTTCGCTCGCCAGGGCAATCAGCTCGGGGGTCTCGGCGAAGTTGGCCGGCGCGTAGATCAGCGAGGAGCCGACCCCCATCGCGCCCTCGTCCATCGCCTGACGGACCAGCGTCCTCATGCGCTG
>DASTVY010000327.1:0-5757 GCA_035758865.1 Sphingomicrobium sp.
AATGGTCCGCGTCCCGCTGAAGGATGGCCGTACCCTGCACCATGACGGCAAGGGCCACTTCGGCGCCGGCAAGGTCACCGTTCGTACCGCTCCGTCGGGAACCGGCATCATCGCCGGCGGTCCGATGCGCGCCGTGTTCGAGAGCCTGGGCGTCCACGACGTGGTCACCAAGTCCGTCGGCACGTCGAATCCCTACAACATGATCCGCGCGACCTTCGAGGCGCTGAAGGATCAGACCAGCCCGCGCTCGGTTGCCCAGCGCCGCGGCAAGAAGGTCGCCGACCTTCTCGGCCGTGGTGGAATGGACAAGGGCGAGGCCGAAGCGACCGCCGAAGCGGTCACGGAGTAAGCTTTAATGGCGAAGATCAAGATCACCCAGACCGGATCGCCGATCCGCCGTCACAAGACCCAGCGGGCGACCCTCGTCGGCCTGGGCCTCAACAAGATGCACCGCACGGTTGAGGTCGAGGCGACTCCGGAAGTGCTCGGCCAGGTGCGCAAGGTTGCGCATCTCGTGAAGGTCGAAGACTAAACGACTGAGTATCGAGGCCGGGCGGCTGCGCTGTCCGGTTTCATGCGCGACAGAAGCGAAAGCGAGTGCAAGACATGACCATCAAGATCAACGAACTCCGCGACAACCCCGGTGCCCGCAAGGGCCGGGTCCGCGTCGGCCGAGGCATCGGTTCGGGCCTGGGCAAGACCGCGGGCCGCGGCCAGAAGGGCCAGAAGAGCCGTTCGGGCGTCGCCGTGAAGGGCTTCGAGGGCGGCCAGATGCCGCTCCACATGCGGCTGCCGAAGCGCGGCTTCAACAATATCTTCGCCAAGGATTATGCCGAGGTGAATCTGGGCGCAGTCCAGAAGCTCATCGACGCCGGCAAGATCGACGCCAAGAAGCTGCTCGACCATGACGCGCTGAAGGCCGCCGGCCTTGCCCGTGGTGGCAAGGATGGCGTCCGCCTGCTCGGCAAGGGCGAGTTCAAGGCTAAGGCCAGTTTCAAGGTCGCCGGCGTGTCCAAGGGCGCGCGAGAGGCGGTTGAGAAAGCCGGCGGCAGCATCGAGGTCATCGAAAAGAAAGACCCCGCCGCGCTGGCCGCTGCCAAGAAGGGCAAGACCCGCGAAGCGCGCCTCGCCGCCAAGGCTGAGAAGAAGGCCTAAGCATTCTGTCGCAAGGGGGCTTCGCAACGGCCTTGCAGTGATTATATCGGGCGGCGGGCAACCCCGCCAAAGTATTACTTTGGCGGGAGCCCGTGGCGGGGGTCAACGGCCCGTCGCCGCCTGACTTTCTTCTAGGGATCTTCGATGGCATCCGCAGCCGAACAACTGGCCGCCAATATTTCGCTTTCCACTTTCGCCAAGGCGACCGAGCTCAAGAAGCGGCTCTGGTTCACCCTGGGCGCTCTGGTCCTGTTCCGATTGCTGTCGTTCGTCCCGATTCCGGGCATCGATCCGCGTGCGCTGGCCTCGCTGTTCCAGACGCAGCAGGGCGGCGTTCTCGACTTCTTCAACACCTTCTCGGGCGGCAGCCTGGAGCGCATGTCGATCATCGCGCTAGGCGTCATGCCCTATATTACCGCATCGATCGTCGTTCAGCTCGCCGCCTCGCTCTACGAGCCGTGGAAAGCACTGAAGAAGGAAGGCGAGACCGGCCGCAAGCGGCTCAATCAATATACCCGCTACCTGACAGTCGCCCTGACCACCGTGCAGGGCTGGTTTATTGCCGTCGGCCTTGAGGGACTTGCGGCGACGCAGGGCATTGGCGCGGTGGTCGAGCCGGGGCTGCTGTTCCGGGTCGCCGCGACCGTCAGCTTGGTCGGTGGCACGCTATTCCTCATGTGGGTAGGCGAGCAGATCACCAGCCGTGGCATCGGCAACGGCGTCTCTCTCATCATCATGGCCGGCATCGTCGCCTCGCTTCCGCGGCACATGGCGCAGCTGTTCGAAGGCGGCCGCGCCGGCACGATGGACCCGCTGGTGGTCTTCGGAATCGTCATCGCCGTTGTCGCGCTGGTCCTGTTCATCTGCTTCATGGAGCGGGCGCAACGCCGCGTCCTGATCCAATATCCAAAGCGGCAAACCGCGCGCGGTATGATGCAGCAGGAGCGCAGCCACCTGCCGCTCAAGCTCAACACCGCAGGCGTGATCCCGCCAATCTTCGCCTCCTCGCTCCTGCTGATGCCACTGACGGTCCTTCAGTTCGCCGGTGGAAATGCGACCAACCCGGAGAGTTCGTCTAGCGAGTGGCTGATCACCATCAGCACCTATCTTCAGCATGGCGCGCCGCTCTATCTGGGACTCTACGCTGCCGGCATCCTTTTCTTCTGCTTCTTTTACACTGCGGTGCAGTTCAATTCGGAAGAGACGGCCGAAAATCTGAAGCGGCACGGCGGCTTCATTCCAGGCATCCGCCCGGGCAAGGCGACCGAGCAATATTTCGACTATCTGCTCAACCGCATCACGGTGATCGGCGCGGCCTATCTCGTCATCATCTGCCTCATTCCGGAAATCGCGCTGAGCCAGGCGGGAATTCCCTTCTACCTGGGCGGCACCAGCCTGCTGATCGTGGTCAATGTGACCATGGACACCGTCAGCCAGATCCAGAGCCACTTGATTGCCCATCAGTATGGCGATTTGATCAAGAAGGCGAAGCTGAAGGGCGGGCGCCGCCGGTAACGCCGGCAAGGCCACAGGGGAGAATTTCTGGTGGACATTATCCTGCTGGGCCCGCCGGGGGCGGGAAAGGGCACTCAGGCGAAGCGGCTGGAACAGACCCGCAGCATGATCCAGATGTCCACCGGCGACATGCTTCGCGAGGCGGTTGCCAATGGCACGCCCACGGGTCTCAAGGCCAAGGCGGTGATGGAGGCGGGCGAACTGGTGTCCGACGCCATTGTTTCCGCACTGATCGGAGAGAGGCTGGACAAGGCTGCCGATAAGGGCGCCATCTTCGACGGCTTTCCCCGCACCAGACAGCAGGCTGAAGCCCTGGAGATCCTGCTCGCCGAGCGCGGCCGCAGGCTCGATCACGTTATCGAGCTGGTGGTTGATGAAGAAATGCTGGTTGAGCGCATCACCGGGCGTTTCACCTGCGCCAACTGCGGTGCGGGCTATCATGACAAATTCCACCTGCCCAAGGTGGAGGCCACCTGCGATGTATGCGGCGGCCATGAGTTCAAGCGCCGGCCCGACGATAATGAGCAGACGGTTCGAACCCGAATGGCCGAGTATCGGGCAAAGACGGCTCCGATCCTGCCCTTTTACGAAGAAAAAGGCCTTGTCCGGAGGGTCGACGGAATGGCCAGCGTCGACCAGGTTGCGGCGGCGATCGGCGCTGTCCTCGACAGCTAGCCAGAAATCATTTAGTTGAACGTTCAATCAACAAGGAGACCCGGCATGCGCGCGATTCCGTTGATTGCACTATCCTTGGTCGCCACGCCGGCCTCCGCGGCCGTGCTAAGCGCCGACGATCATGGCTTTGAAGTCCAGCAGAGCGTCAACCTGGTCGTGCCCCAGGCCGAGGCCTACAATGCGTTCGGCCGGATTGGCCAATGGTGGAACAGCGAACACACCTATTCCGGCGATGGCAGGCGCATGTCGCTCCAGCTTCGCGCCGGAGGATGTTTCTGCGAACCGCTCGATAATGGAGGCGGCATCGAGCATATGCGGGTCACTTATGTGCAGCCGGGCGAACGCGTTGTGCTGACCGGCAGCCTCGGCCCATTGCTGTACGAGGCAACCGTAGGCATCATGGACGTCAAGTTCGAGCGGATCGCAGGCGGAACGCGTGTGACGATGAACTATCGCGCCTCAGGCTTCGCGAAGGGCGGGGCGGCGGCGATGGCGCCGCTTGTCGACCAGGTGCTCGGCGATCAGATGAAGCGATATCGAGTCTATGCTGCGGCGGCGCCCAAAACGGATACGCTCAAGCCTTAACCAGCGTGACCGTCCGCCATGCCGGCGTTTCGCCAGTCGGCAGATGATCCTCATATGCAACTTCACGCCAGCGCTCGCTTGAGCGCAAGTCTGGCATGGAAACGTCGCCGTCGACCTCGGCGATGACTTCCGTCAGCTCGATCTTGTCGGCGATCGGTTCGAACAGCTCGAAAATCGCGGCGCCGCCGATCACCGAAATTGGCGTCTTTCCGGCGGCAGCGATCGCGGCATCGAGGTCATGGGCGACATCGACTCCCTCCACCGTCCAGCCTGAGTCGCGGGTCATCACGATATGCTGCCTCCCCGGAAGGATTCCGGGCAGGCTGTCGAAGGTCTTGCGACCCATGATCATGGCACTGCCCATGGTCAGCTGCTTGAATCGCTTGAGATCGCCCGGAATGTGCCAAGGAAGCCGATTGTCCTTGCCGATCACGCCGTTGATGGCACGCGCAAGGACGATTGTGATGGGTGGGCGGGCCATAGATGCACCTTGCCTCTTACGCCCGCCTTTGCAAAGCCTTTGCCGATGGTCCGTGTTGCTCTCGCGATGCTTCTGGCTGCGGCTGCGGCCCTGCCGGCGCAGGCTAAAACGGCACAATTGCGCGCCGGTCACCTGATCGATCCCGGGTCGGGCGCGGTTTCGCACGACCGCCTGTTGACGTTCGTCGACGGCAAGATCGTGCGCGACGAGGCGTGGCAGGGCGCCAAGCGAGAGGGCGAACTGATCGACTGGTCGGGCAAATGGGTGCTTCCGGGCCTCATCGACCTTCACACCCATATTGCCGACGGAATTGGGCAGACAAACGACCCGGCCGAGCCGCTCAAGCATCGCGAGGCCGACACGATCCTCAAGGGCGCGGAAATGGCGCGGATCACGCTTCACGCCGGCTTCACGACCGTGCGCGATGTCGGCGTCTATCGCGGTCTCACCGACGTCGCGCTGCGCGATGCGATCGCGGCAGGCGAGGTCGAAGGACCGCGCATGTTCGTGGCCGGCGGCTATATCACCACGCCCGGGGGCGGCGGAGCGGTGACCGGCGCTCCGCCGGGCACCGTCATCGGCCCGGAGTTCCGGATCGGAGAAGCCCGGACGCCTGATGAGGCGAGGGAGCGGGTGAAGGACATCATTGGCGGCGGCGCCGACTTCATCAAGCTGATCGCGACCGGCGCCGTGCTCGCCATCGGCAGCGAGCCGGGCGCGCTGGAACTCAGTCCGGAGACGCTTCATGCCGCCTGCGACGAGGCGCGCAAGCTCGGCAAATATTGCATCGCCCATGCTCATGGCGCCGAGGGCATCAAGGCGGCGATTCGGGCCGGCGCGCGGACGATCGAGCATGCCTCGCTGGTCGACGAGGAGGGGCTGGCGCTGGCCAAGGAACGCGGTGTCTGGCTCGACATGGACATTTTCAACGGCGACTGGATCGACGAAATCGGAACGCGCGACGGATGGCCGGCGGAATATCTGCGCAAGAATCGCGAAACCACCGACATCCAGCGGGCCGGCTTCAGAAAGGCGGTGAAGCTCGGCGTGCCGATCACCTACGGCACCGACGCCGGTGTATACCCGCATGGCCTCAACGCCCGGCAATTTCGCTATATGGTCCACTTCGGAATGAGCCCGATGCAGGCGCTCGCGTCCGCGACTAGCGAGGCCGCGAAGGCGCTTGGACATGACGAACTGGGTTCGGTGAAGCCGGGCCATGTCGCCGACCTGGTGGCCGTAGGCGGCAACCCGCTTCAGGACATCAGTGTACTGCAGTGCATCGACGGCGTCGTTCAGGCGGGCAGCCTGGTCCATCGCGACGATGCCGCCGATCGCTGCGACCG
>DASTVY010000021.1:0-4240 GCA_035758865.1 Sphingomicrobium sp.
TGTTCGACAGCTGGGTAAATGGAGCCGACATCTTGCCCGAGGCGATTTCGGCAATCGGCTTGCCAAGCTTTGCAGCCTGAGCCGCGATCTTCCGATCGTCCGGGAAGACGATGTCGACGCCGCGCTCGATGGACTGCTCGAAATCCTTCTTGCTGATTTCGAGCGCGCCGCCGCTCGGCACGCGGTTGGCAGCGACGATCACCTTGGTCTGCGGAGCATTCGACTTCAGCCAGGCAAGGACGCGGATGGTATCGCGCGTCGCCGCCAGCGTCAGTTCGCTGACCACTACGGCAACATGGGCATCGTGGACCATGTGCGGATACTGGATCAGCATCTGGCGTGGCAGGTCGAGGATGGTGGCCTCGAACGCATTCTTCATCTCTTCCTGGAGCTGGAAGAATGCGGTGCCGTCGGTGATCAGCGGCTGGTGAAGCGGGGCTTCGGCCGAAAGGACCGAAAGACGCTCATTGGCGCGGATCATGGCACGTTCGATGAACAGGCCGTCGATGCGGCTCGGGTTCTCGATCGCGTCGGTCAGGCCGCGGCCAGGCTCGAGGTCGAGCGCCAGCGCACCGGTCCCGAAGTGGACGTCGAGATCCAGAAGCGACGTCGAGCGGTGCGCCTTTTCGCCCATCAGCCATGCGAGGCTGGTGGCGATGGTCGACGCACCCACGCCGCCGCGAACGCCGATGACCGCAGTCATGACGTGCGGCTTTTCCGCCTGGGCTTCCCCGCGCGGTCCCGACAGGATGGCTTGGGCATGCGCGAAGGTGTCGCGCAGCTGGTCAACCGTGAAGGGCTTCAGCAGGTAATCGTGGATGCCGCTGGCGACGAGGTCGCGATACAGCCGGACGTCATTGACCTGGCCGGCCGCGATGACGACCGTTCCGGGTTCGCAGACTTCGGCCAGCGCGTTGATGTCGTTCAACGGGTCCGCCGATTCCGACAGGTCGACGAACAAGATCGTCGGGCTCGCCGAAACGGAGAGCGACTGGACGGCATTGCGAAGGCCGCCCTTGTTGACCTTTTCCGGCGACCAGCCATGCTCGACCGCAACCGGGCGCAGCATGTCGGCCGTCGCATCGTCGCAGACGAACGCGGTGAAGGGGTCACGCAGACCCGCTCGCGCTTGGAACGGTGCATTCATCTTTACTGCCCCTTCGTGCTGATATCCTTCAGACCTTGCTTTCCGGTCGGCGGCGTCGAGTAGTAGACACCGATACCGCGGCTTGCCGCATCGGCATCGACGTAGGGACTACCTTCGCGGCCGTGGATGAGGTCTTCGGGATTTGCGACCATGGCGGCGAGGTTGCTGTTCACAGCGCAACCGTAGTTCGACATGGTGCGATTGTTGTAGTTGGGGTTCGACGGAACACTCCAATCAGGACAGTGCGCAATCTCCGCGCGAGTGCGGCTGACGACGACCCGTACCGATCCCGGCGGAATGGCGCCCTGGGTGACCGGCGCGCCGTTGCTCAGCAGCAGGCCATATTGGCCGGCCACGCGGGCAACGTCATTCCGGGCTGCCTCGGAATAGGGGCCGTCTACGTGGACGGTGTCACCGTAGCCCAGCTGCAGCGAACGGAACCACGCATCGAGCCGGGCTGTTTCCGATGACGGAAGCGAGCCGTCCGGAGCGGCTACGTCAAGCGCAAAGTCGGAGCGGGTGACGACCGGAACATTGACCGATTCCAGGCCACGATCGGCCTGGTCATAAGGCACATGCTGGCAGGCCGTGAGCGCCGCGGCGATGACGATGAGAGCGGATTTACGGGCCATGGTGGCTTCCTTCCTCAAAAAGCGGCGGGTCACAGTTTGAAACCTGGTGCTGCAGCGGCTCCGGCGGCCGTGCCGGCCGCAGCGCTCGGCCCCGGGCCAGGCGCCGGGACGGGCGCGCCTTTGCCGCTCTGTCCGGTGAAGGTCTGGCCTTCCCAGAAGTGCTGGACATCGGTCGGGGCACGGTAGCCGTTAGTCGGCGTCGCGAGTTGACCGGAGGTCGGACGCACGAGGTAAGGCGTCACGATGATCACCAGTTCCGTTTCCTGGCGCTGAAAGCTGGTCGAGCGGAACAGCGAACCAAGGATCGGCAAGTCTCCAAGGAAAGGAGCCTTGTTGATGTCGTTTGTGTTGGTGTTGCGCAGCAGGCCGGCGATCATGAACGACTGACCGGAGCCCAATTCGACCGTGGTTTCCGCCCGACGCACGAGCAGGGCCGGGATCCGCGTGTCGTTCAGAACAACGGACCCGTTATTGCTGAGTTCGCTCACTTCCGGACGAACCCGCATGGAAATCCGCCCATCGGCCATTACGATCGGCGTGAAAGCCAGGCCGACGCCATACTGCTTATATTCGACGCTGACCGAGTCATTGCCCTGCGAAACCGGGATCGGATATTCGCCGCCGGCAAGGAAGCTGGCAGTTTCGCCCGACAGCGCGGTCAGGTTCGGCTCGGCCAGGATCGACGCAATGCCATCCTTGGCTGCAAGATCGATTGCGCCGGCCAGGTCGAGACCGAAAAGCTTGCCGGCAGCGCCGAGCGTCGTGCCGCCGGTCAGCAGCGAGTTGACCGAGAAGGGCGAACTTCCGGGACCGCTGGTCGCTCCATTGTCGCCCTGGCCGATACCGAACTTGAATCCGCTGGTCGGATCGCTTGAGAAGAGGTTGACGCCGATCTGCTTCAGCAGCGTGCGATTGACCTCGGCAATCCTGACCTTGAGATTGACCTGGAGCGGCGTGGCCGTCTTCAGATTGTTGATGACACAGATCTTGCAGGTGCCGTCTTTCGACATGTCGATGCCCGGGTTGAGCATCGACGAAACCAGCAATTCGGCCTTGGCTGAGTCGGCAGGCGACGCGACCGTGCCGGTAAGCACTGCCATTTGACCGGCGTTGATCACGTTGATGTTGGATTCCGGCATGGCGGCGCGCAACATCTCGTCGACCGAGGTCAGGTTCTGGCTGACCCGGACATTGGCCGAGTAAACAACCGAACCATTCGCTCCTGTAGCGATGACCGTGGCTTCGCCCGCGGCCTTGCCAAACAGATTAATCTGGCGCGGGCTGCTGACGTAAACGTCGGCGACTTCAGGATTTGAAGTCCAGACGTCCGCGGCATTCGACGGCAGGCGGACCAGCTGGCCTTCGCCGAGCGACAGGAGAACCTGCTGGCTGGGACGATAGGTGCCGGCCGGGCGTTGGGCCGCGGCGGGGGCCGAAGCAGCGACGCTGCTGAAGCCAAGGGCCAGCGCGGCGAGGGCGGTGCCCAGGCGAGCGTGGCGACGGATTGAAATACTGGTCATCTTAGCGAGCTCCCACCGGAACGACGGTGACACTATTGCCGCGTGCGACGCGGACGACCGGACCTGCGACCTGCCCTGGGGCAAGCTGGCCGGCGCCCGACTGGGCATTGGCGGACTGGGAGCCACCGGCCGGCTGCGCTTCTTGAGCGCGGCCCGGGACGCTGCGGCGCTGGAAGCGCGACACGTCGGCACCGGTGACGTAAGTTGTGTTATTGTCGGCTGGACGATTGGCAATCGTCAGCAACATCTTGCGCTCTTCGGTCGGGTTGGCGCCCTCAGGCACCTTCACCTCGCCCGAGGCCACGGCACGCTCGAGTTCCGACGCGTTGTCGGCGATCGAGCGCAGCTGAAGGCTCAGCGTGCCCAGCGACTGCGCAACGGAAATCTTCTCACCGATCCGCGGCGTAACTTCCAGCGTGACGGTGGCGAAGGTCTTGACCACGGTCTTGCCTTCTTCGTCCTTGCTGTCGATGCGCTGGTCGGTTGCGAGCACCCGCAGGTTGCGCACGATCGTCTCGGAAACTTTCAGCGCCGGGCCGTCGCCGCCGCCTTCGACCTCTTGGGTCAGGACCATATCGACGCGGTCGCCCGGGAAGACAAAGCCGGCAACGCCGGTCGTGGCGGAAACCGGAACGGTGATCGCACGCATGCCCGGGCTAAGCGCCGCAGCGAGGAAGCCGCGATCGTTGGGGCCAACCAAGGCACCCTTGGTCAGGGGCTGGCCGGCAGTGATCGGGTTGCGGACGACCGTGCCGATCAGCTTGGTGACGTCGGCGTCGGGTGCACCTTCGGTATAGTAGGCGTTCTGCACCAGCTCCTTGGGCCACGCCTGGAAGGCGAGGCTCTCGGCGTCGATGATCGTGCCAACGGGAAGCGCCTTGCGGGCGACGAGCACTTTCGGACCTGCCGGTACCACAGGCGCGGCATTGGCCTGCTCGGCT
>DASTVY010000084.1:0-3658 GCA_035758865.1 Sphingomicrobium sp.
ATCCGCAAGGCCGAAATGACGTCCGCGCGGCGGGCTCGCGAAGTTGCGCGACCGCGACAGGTCGCCATGTACTTGTCGAAGCAACTTACTCCCAAGTCGCTTCCCGATATCGGCCGCCGGTTTGGCGGACGTGATCACACCACTGTGATTCACGCCGTCAAGCAGATCGAGCGGCTGCGTGCCGCGGACTCCGAACTAGATGCCGACATCCGGCTGCTGACGCGCCAGCTGGAGGGCTGATCTGGGGGGTAGGGGCGCTGTACGCCCCATGGGAAGAGGTCCAGTCCCCAACTGGTCGGGGGCCCGTCCAGGCGACTGGGCGGGCCCTCTCCATTTGATTAGACGAAAAGGGCCGCCAGGCGCGTGCCCAGCGGACCCATGTGCAATTCGACGGACTAATAGCTGGCCCTGGCCTGCTGCTTGCCCTCCGGCGGAATCGTGATCTTGATCGTTTCGCCGGAGTTGCCGGGGAAGCCGGTAAACATCGCTTCGACCAGGCTTGGCACGGTCTTGTTCAGTGTGCTGGAGCGCGCACGTGCCAAGGCCTTGCCCTCAAACAGGGCAACATTGTCCACCTTTCGGCGGATATGGAGGTCTAGCTCGCTGATATAATAGGTGTAGCTTCGGACGTCGCTATAATAGCCCGGGCCCCACCAGAAGGGATCGCTCCAGCCCCAATAGTAAGAGCGGTGGCCATAATAGAAGGGATAGCCCCAGCCGCCATAACCACCGTAACCAATGCTTGAGGGATAGCTGGTGATCTCAGTCTGCGGCTCGCTCATGCCATATCCGAGCTGGGCGACCAGCGTCGCTTGATTGAGCGACGGCGCGCGCGTGTATCCCAAAGCCTGCAGATGCTGGGCGACCTGTTCGGCGTAGCCGGAAAACTCAAGTCCGCCCTCATCGGCCGGGTTCATCGGCACCACGACAAAGCTTTGCCCCTGCGGGGCCGGCATCGCCTGGAACCTGGAGACTTCGGTTCTAAGACCCGTCGCGCAGGCCGAAAGGCCTAACGTTGAAAAGCCGAGCAGGAGCGCTGCGGCGACTTTGTTGATACGCATTGGCGGCACCCATCAAATAAGACCTCACCAATGTCACGTTGGGCAGGCCGGGTTTCAATAGGTACTTATACTGTCAAAGGTGCTGAATAGGCGATGAAGCGTGGGAGTCGTCTTCCGACTCGCCGCTTTTTCATAGCCGGTTCAGTCCTTTAGACCGACGGCCCGATATGCTTCGGCAAGTGTCGGGGCGGCAAGGGAGGCGGCTTTCTGGGCTCCGGCCTCGAGAATCGCGTCGAGGGCGGCGGTGTCCTGCCGAAGTTGGATCAACCGCTCGCGCAACGGCTGAAGCAAGGCGATCGCAGCGTCTGCGAGCGCCGGCTTGAACGCACCGAAACCCTGTCCGGCGAAGCGCTGCAGCACCTGCTTCTCGGTTTCGCCGGCCATTGCGGCATAGATGCCGACCAGGTTCTTCGCCTCCGGCCGATTGTTCAGCAATTCGGGATCGTCGGGCAGGGGATCGGGATCGGTCTTGGCCTTCCGGATCTTGAGCGCGATGGCGTCATTGTCGTCCGTCAGGTGAATTCGGCTTTGCTCCGACGGATCGGATTTGGACATTTTCACCGATCCGTCGCGAAGGCTCATGACGCGGGCCGCGGTGCCGCCGCCGATGAACGGCTCGGGCGGTACGAACAATTCGACGTCGAAGTCATTGTTGAACTTGACCGCAATGTCCCGAGCCAGTTCGATATGTTGCTTCTGGTCTTCCCCGACCGGGACGTGCGTCGCCTGATACAGCAATACGTCGGCCGCCTGCAGCACCGGATAGGCAAACAGGCCCAGCGAGGAGCCTTCGCGATTCTTGCCCGCCTTGTCCTTCCACTGCGTCATTCGGTTGAGCCAGCCCATCCTTGCAGTGCAGTTCAGGATCCAGGCCAGCTCGGCATGGGCCGGCACTGCACTCTGCGCAAAGATGATCGACTTGTCCGGATCAATCCCGCTGGCAATTAGCGCTGCCGCCATTTCGCGGACATTCGCCCGCAACTTGTGCGGTTCGACGTCGACCGTCAGCGCATGGAGGTCGGCCAGAAAGAACAGGCATTCGGCCTCATCCTGCATCCTCACCCACCGGAGGATCGCGCCGAGCAAATTGCCGAGATGAAGGTCTCCGGTCGGCTGAATACCGGATACTACGCGCATATGGCTCTCATTCGTCATTCGGGAACTTCTTCGCTCTTGGCGCGCCGCCGCAGCTCGGCGATGGCTTTCCGGTCCATGCCTCCGATCATCCAGGCGACGGCGAAATAGACGACGCCTCCAACCCCGACCAGTGCTCCCAGCCCGACGATGCGCTCCAGAACGCCGCCAAAGAATAGGCCGCCGGCAGCAATTTTAACGGCATAGAGAGATGCGCCCATGGCGACGGCGGCTAGCAACTGCTTGCTGACGCGGGCGACCAGCCAAGCCGGCATCCGGAATTGCCCGCGCATATGGAGGATAATGAAAAGCAATCCGAAATTGACCCAGGCGCTGGCGGACGTGACCGTGGCCAGGCTGTAAATGCCCATGTAGGGGATCAGGATGAAGTTGGCGACGATCCCGGCTGCAAGCACTCCCATCGCAATTCGAACCGGCGTTTTGACGTCCTTGCGGGCATAAAAATTGGGGGTCAGCACCTTGACCAGCACATAGGCGGGAAGGCCGGTGACGAGGATGGCAAGAATATTACCCGTCACTCGCGCCGCTTCGATCGTATACTCGCCCCCCTGGTAAAGCGCGCCAATGATCGGCCCTGACGCTACCATCAACGCCAGCGTCGCCGGCAGCGTCAGTAGCATTGACAGATCGAAGGCCCGAGCCTGTACGTCTGCAGCCTCGGCGTCTTCGCCACGGGCGATGGCTTGGCTGATCGCAGGCAGGATGGCTACGCCAAGCGCGGTGCCAATGATGGACAGCGGCAGCTGATTGAGCCGGTCGGCGTAGCTCAGCTTGGTCAAAGCCCCTTCGCCGAGCCGCGCAGAGAAATAGGCATAGAAGAGCTGACTGATCTGATAGACGCCCGCCGCGGCCGTTGCCGGCAGGATGAGGACGACCAGTTCCCGCACTGCGGGGGTTAGCCTTGGCCGTCCAAAGCTGAGGTGAACGCCGGCCTGTCGAACCGCCACCCAGCACAAAATGAACTGCGCGATGCCACCGAGCAGCACGGCGATCGCCATATAGCGAACCGTCCCAATATTGTCGGGCGGCGCAACCAGCAACGCGATGATCAGCGCAATGTTGAGGAGCGCTGGCGCAAATGCAGCCACCGCAAAACGCGTCAACGAGTTGAGAACGCCGGACAGCAGCGCGACCAGGCTGATGAACAGCAGGTAGGGGAAGGTCCAGCGGGTCAGCTCGATCGCCAGGGGCAGCTTGCCGGGGACGTCCCCATATTCCGGCACGACCAGCAGGAGAACGCCCGGCATGAAAATTTCGAAGACGATCGTCACAAGCAACAAGGCCGGCATGAACACGGCAAGGATCTCGTTCGAAAATGCCTGTGCGTCTTCGTGCCCGCCAGCGGCCAGCCGGCGGCTGAAAAGCGGAACGAAGCCCGAAGAGAATGCGCCCTCGGCGAACAGCCGGCGGAAAATGTTGGGCAACAGGAAGGCCAGGTTGAA
>DASTVY010000088.1:0-3098 GCA_035758865.1 Sphingomicrobium sp.
GAACAGTCGGACAAGCTGCTGATCCTCTGCTCCGATGCCGTGCATGACATCGATCGTCGAACGATGGGTGTTGAGCGCTCCTCGCGCCGCCAGGACAATCGCGGCCGCACTGGCCAGGCCAATCAGCAACACCAAACCCAAGGCGAGCAGCGTCAGGCCGCGAAGCGCCTTCAGCAATGGTTGGAGACTGGTCCGGTGGGCGATGAACCGCGATCCCGGAATGACGGTCTCGATCGCTCGTCCGATCCTTGCGGGGTTGGTGCCGGGCTTCAAATCGACATCGATGATCACCGGCATTGGCAGATCCGCTTCGCTTGCGGCCGGTCCGAGCCAACGCTCCAGCGTTCGGCGAAGGTCTTCCGGCGAGACCTGCTCCACGCGGGCGACGCCAGGGAGCGCCCGCGCCGCCGCAACCGCCGCCGGAGCCCGGGCCGCACCGTCGATGATCTGAATCGAATAGCGGTTCTCGACGCCTGCTTTCACCACCGAAGATGTGTTGGCGAGCGCCAGGCCGGCCGCCGCCACAACCACGATAACGAAAGTCATGATTGCGATCAGCAGCGGAACCGGGCCGCGCATGCCGCTTGAGGGGATCAGGCGCCGCTCGGCGTCAGTTACGAAAAACTGGTTCATGGCGCCCTGCCGGTCCGGGGCATTGCTGGCGGATGCTTGAGTGCGCCGGTGGGATCGATCAGCGCGCCCTTTTCGAGCCTGATCAGCTGCGCTCCAGGCGTGGCGGCGATCAGCCCGATATCGTGGGTGGCGACGATGACCGTCGTCCCGAGCCGGTTCATCGCGGTCAGCAGGTGAAGGATCCGTTCAGCCATGGCCGCGTCGACGTTGCCGGTCGGCTCGTCGGCGATGATCAGGTCGGGGTGGGCGATGACCGCGCGCGCAATCGCCACCCGCTGCTGCTCTCCGCCGGACAAGGTCGGCGGGCGTGCGCTCGCCCGATCGGCGAGGCCGACCCAGGCCAGCATTTCCCTGACCGGCCCCTCGATTTCCTCTTCCGACTTTCCGGAAATGCGGAGCGGAAGCGCAACATTGTCGAAGGCCGAGAGGTGCCGGATCAGCCGGAAATCCTGGAACACCACGCCGATGCGGCGCCGATAAGCCGGCATTGCCTCGCGGGAAGCGTGGCTCAATTCTTCGCCGAACAAGGTCATTCGGCCGCGGGTCGGGCGCTGGGCAAGATATAGAAGCTTGAGAAGCGACGTCTTTCCGGCGCCGGACGGACCAGTCAGAAAATAGAAGCCGCCTTCGCTCAATCGGAAATCGAGATCGCGCAGCACCTCGGCGCCCGTTCCGTAGCGCAGTCCTACCCGGTCGAATTCGACGATAGTGCCCGTCAATCGTCACTCCCTTCCCCGTCTGGAAGGTGTGGCACGGCGCAGGCCGCCTTGCCAAGGCATGACCAATGCTGCTTAACTCGGTTAACCGCTTCCGGGAGGCTCCGAGCCGAATGATCCTGACCTGCCCCGCCTGCGACACCAAATATGTGGTGAAAGATGACGCCATTCCTCCGGGTGGCCGGCAGGTGAGATGCGCATCCTGCAAACATAGCTGGCACCAGGACGCGGAGTTTGTCGCGCGCGAAGCGGCGAGCGAAGGCGAAGGCGAATGGGGCGGCCCGCCGGTGCCGGGTGAGGAGCAGGTCGAAGAGCCGATTGCGGCGGTTCCCGAAGCCCAGGCCGCCGAGGCCATGATCGCCGGAGAGCCGCAGCCCGCGGCCGACCATCAGGAAGAATCTCCCTGGGGAGCCATTGCCTCCGAACCGGGTGAAACGACTATGGCCCTTGCTGGGGCGGCGGGACCGGACGAGATGGCAATGGAAGAAGCGCCGGCGATTGCTGACGAATGGCGCGCCCAGCCCGCAGAACAGATCGCGGCCGCCCCGAGCACCGCAGAGACGGAAGAGGATTTCGCCGCATACGCACCGATCGAGGATGAGCAGGGGCGCGCACCGCGGCGGTGGCCCCTGATAATCGGCATCCTGTTGCTAGTGGTTGCAGCCGCGGCAGCATTCTGGTTCTTCGCCCCGCCCGAGTGGAAAGCCCGCGCCGGCCTTGCCCAGGCGGGAGCGACTCCGCTGCAGCTGATGATCACGACCAGCGATCGGCAGTCGCTTCAGAGCGGCAACGAGCTGGTGGCGATCAGCGGACGGGTGATCAATCCGACCGATCGTGAACAGCAGGTGCCGCCGATCATCGCCGAATTGCGCGACAAGCAAAGCCAGCGAGTGGTCCACCGCTGGACGATCCCGCCTCCGGCGCGGGCGCTCGCACCCGGCACCAGCGCAAGCTTCAACAGCGCGGAAGTCGATGTGCCGAAAGGCGGCGACGAACTGACCGTCACCCTCGGCAGCTGATAGACTAACCTATTGAAATTCCAATATTTCTGCGTCGCGGAGCTGGCCGGCGGCATCGGTAAGCTGAGTCCTGCGCCGGCTTCCGGACGTGTCTTCGGCGACATAATCCGAACCGAACCGAACCCCTGAAATGACCCTGATCGTCACGGTAGCGGTCGCGGTTGCGCTTGCCGTGGGACGGAAGGAAGAGGCGCGCTCAACCGCCGGCGGCGAGGAGGAAACCGAGGAGGCCGAAGCCATGACCAGGAGGAGTGGGCCCACCATGATGCGCAGCATAGTCCAATGCGTCGGATATGGTTAGCGGCCTGTTTACCCTTGTTCCGAAATGGACCATTCGATTGCCCAATGGTTGGGCGTTGCCAGCCTTGCCATGCTTTGCTAGAGGCCGCGCCCTACCCAGGGCAGCGCTGAGCCCAGCGCTGCTTTTTCACGAGTGCGGTCGTGGCGGAACTGGTAGACGCGCAACGTTGAGGTCGTTGTGGGCGAAAGCCCGTGGAAGTTCGAGTCTTCTCGACCGCACCAGCATGAAATCCAGGACAGTCTAGGAGACTGTCCGATTTCATACTCATCTCCTTGAAAAATCTAGGATTCCCAAAAGTCGTCCGAGACGACTTTATGGTTAACGCGGATTTTGCACCGCGCTTCCGCCACCTGCCGACATGGCGATCTGCGGCGCCTTCAGCACCCGGATCGCGCCGAGCCGGACGACCGACTTCGCGGCGCTGATTTC
>DASTVY010000208.1:0-5960 GCA_035758865.1 Sphingomicrobium sp.
CAGCGGAGCGACATGGGGACCGAGTGCAAAATCGGGCGCAATTGCCTTGGCGACCATGTCCGGCCTCGCGGGATCGACCCGCGTGTCGACATGCGCGCCATAATAGCTCCACGGCCATCCGTAGAAGGCGCCGTCGCGAACCGAGGTCAGATAGTCGGGGACCAGATTGTCGCCGAGTTCGTCGCGCTCATTGACGACGGTCCACAAGTTTCCGCTCCACGGATTCCAGTCGATCCCGACCGGGTTGCGAAGCCCGCTGGCGAAAATCCGATAGGCGCCGGTCTTCGCGTCTACCATCCAGATTGCTGCACGACCCTTCTCCATCTCCAGGCCGTTCTCGCCGACATTGCTGTTGGAGCCGACGCCGACAAACAGGAACCGACCATCGGGCGAAGCGACCATCGACTTGGTCCAATGGTGGTTATAGCCCGACGGAAGCTCGGTCACGTGGCGCGGGCGAACGCGGATGCTGGTCTGGCCGGGCTTGAACGGATAGGCGACGATCCCGTCGGCATTGGCGATGAACAGCTCGCCATTGGCAAAAGCCATGCCGAACGGCGAATAAAGTCCGGTCAATAATTCGGTCTTGGTTTCGGCAACGCCGTCTCCGTCCGCGTCGCGCAGCAGGCTAATCCGGTTGGCGCTTCCCTGGCTGGAACCGGCCTTCTTCATCAACAGCTTCTGGACGAAACCCTTGGCATTCCCCCCGGTCTTATCGGTGCCGGGGCTGTCGGATTCGGCGGCGAGGACGTCGCCGCTTGGAAGGGCTAACAGCCATCTGGGGTGCGCCAGGCCGCCGGCAAATTCATTGACTGATAGGCCCGCTGCGGGCGTTGGCGCAGCACCTACGGGCCAGCCTTCGCCCTTGGCGACATTGACCGTAGGCAGGGCGGTTTTGCGCGGCTCGTCGAGCTGGGGGCTGGGTCCCTGGGCTTCGCTGACGTCCTTCGTCGACTTTTCGGCACAGGCGGTCAGGGCAAGGGCAATGGTGATCGAACAGGGCAACAGGCGCATCTCAACGTCCTCTCGTCGCCCCTCCGCTGCCGAAACAAACGGGGGAAAGGGCGAAAGGATGCGCTACTTGCCGGAGTGCGGCTCGTGTTGTGGAGCGGGCTCCGGCGCGTAAAGCCGCACCCGGACAATGCGCCGCGGATCGGAATCCACAGCCTCGAGCCGCCAACCCGAAGCATGCAGCACGGATTCGCCCTTGGCCGGGATATGCCCGGTCAGCAGGAAGACGAGACCGCCCAATGTGTCGACTTCGTCGTCAGCCGTGGCGAGTTTGGGATCGACCGTGCGCGCAAGTTCGTTCAGCTCGATCCGTGCATCGGCTTCCCATAGACCTTCTTCCAACATGGTCAGCATGCCGGCGGCCTCTTCGTCATGCTCGTCTTCAATTTCCCCGACGATCTCTTCGACCACGTCTTCGATTGTGACTAAGCCCTCGGTCCCGCCAAATTCATCGACGACGATCGCAAGATGCACCCGCGCGGTCCGCATCCGCGCTAGCAGGTCCAACACGCCCATCGATTCCGGCACGAACAGGGGTGTTCGAAGAAGCCCCTCCACGGTGCGCGGTCTCGACGGGTCCTTCTGCGCCTTGAACACATCCTTGATGTGAATCATGCCGATGACTTCGTCCAGGTCCTCGCCGGTCACCGGCAGGCGGCTGTGCTCCGCTTCGGCAAAGGCCGCGATCAGTTCGTCGAACGTGACCGTTGCCGGTACGGAAACGATGTCGCCGCGGGTGACTGCAACCTCGCCGACCGTCCGGTCGCCGAAGTGAAGCAGGTTGCGGAGCATCTGCCGCTCGGTAGGCGACAGGTCGCCCCGCTTGATCGGCTCGTCCTCGGCGTCGTCAATCGCTTCCTCGATCTGGTCGCGAAGTGTCGCCTCATGGTCCTCGCCGAACAGCAAGGCCCGCATTCCGCGCCAGAGGCGATTGCCGCCTTCTTCTTCGTTGCGGGTGGCCATCAGTCTTTCCCCTCATAGGGGTCGGCGATGCCCAGCCTGGCCAGCGCCCGAACCTCACGAGCCTCCATGTCGGATGCGCTGTCATCGTCCATATGGTCGTAGCCCAGCAGGTGAAGTGTCCCGTGCACCATCAGATGCGCCGCGTGGTTTTCCAATGGAATACCCTTGTCGGCGGCTTCGGTTTCGCAAACCCCGTGGGCCAGAATGACGTCGCCCAGCAAGAGTTCCGGTCCGGCATCGTCCAATGCCCGAAGCTGATCGGGTTCAGCCATCGGGAATGAGAGAACATTGGTCGGCTTGTCCTTGCCGCGCCATTCGGCGTTCAGCGCATGGACTTCGGCATCGCTGGTAAGGCGGACCGATAGTTCGACGCTGCGGGGTCCCGAGCCAAGTTGTGGAAAGGCGCTTTCGGCGATGGCGGCGGTGGCGGCAGACCGGGCGAGCATCGCCCAGTCGTTGCTACTGTCCCACTCCGCGTCGGAATCGATGGCGATATCCAGCGTCATTTCCGGTCAGGGCCCTCATAGGCCTCAACGATCTTGCCGACCAGCGGGTGGCGGACGACATCAGACGCGCCAAAGCGGACCATCGAAATCTTCGGAATCCCTTCCAGCTTGGAAACGGCGTCGGCCAGGCCCGAAGTAATGCCGGGCGGAAGGTCGGTCTGATTTGGATCGCCGCAGATCACCATGCGGCTGCGCATGCCGAAGCGAGTCAGGAACATCTTCATCTGCTGCGGCGTGGTGTTCTGTGCCTCGTCGAGAATGATGAAGGCATCGTTCAAGGTGCGCCCGCGCATGAAGGCGATCGGCGCGATCTCGATCTCGCCCGAAGCGATGCGACGCTCGACCTGCTCCATCGGAAGCATGTCGTAGAGCGCGTCGTATAGGGGCCGCAGATAGGGGTCGACCTTCTCCTTCATGTCGCCCGGGAGGAAGCCGAGCCGCTCGCCGGCTTCGACCGCGGGCCGCGACAGGATCAGCCGGTCGACACTTCCCGATACAAGCTGTGACACCGCCTGGGCGACGGCCACATAGGTTTTGCCGGTGCCGGCGGGCCCAAGCGCGAAGATCATCTCGTCCCGCGCCAGGCATTCCATGTAGCGGGTCTGCGTCGTCGACCTTGGAACGATCGTCTTCTTGCGCGTCCGGATCATTACCGTGGGCGGCTGGGCCACCTCGTTGGCTATGATTCCATCGAGTGCGGGCTGGTTGGCCATGGAAATGACGGCTTCGACCGCGGCTGCATCCACGTCCTGGCCCTGGTCGAGGCGGTTGTAGAGCCCAACCAGCACATCGCGGGCGCGCGCCGCAGCGTCGGGATCGCCTTCGATCATCACCCGATTGCCGCGGGCGGAGACGTTCACGCCCAGTCGGTCCTCGATCATGATCAGGTGGCGGTCATAGTCGCCAAACAAGGGCCCCAGCAGGTACGGCTGCTCGAACTCCAGCTCCAGCCGGGCGCGATCGGTGTTGGCTGCTGCCAGTTCGCGCTTGGCCATCAGGCAGCCTTTGCCTTGCGAAGCACTCCACCTAGGCTGTTGGGCAGCGCCTGCGTCACGGTCACGTCGAGCACGTCGCCGATCAGTGCGTCAGTTTCCACGAATATGGACTGCAACCATGGCGACTTGCCAATCATTTGGCCGGGCAGCCGGCCCTTCCGATCGACCAGGATTTCTGTGTCCTTTCCGATGGTTGCGCGGTTGAAGGCGAGGCTGTGCTCGGCGAGGCGGGCTTGAAGCCGCTGCAGTCGATCGTCCATCACCTCCAGTGCCACCGCTCCTTCCATCGACGCCGCCGGAGTGCCCGGCCTGGCGCTAAACTTGAACGAATATGCCGAAGCGTAACGCACCGCATCGACGATGGATAGCGTGGCGGTGAAATCTTCATCCGTTTCACCCGGGAAGCCGACGATGAAATCTCCCGAAATGGCGATGTCGGGCCGCGCCGCCCGTACTTTTTCGAGAATCCGCAGATAGGATTCGACGGTGTGACTGCGGTTCATCGCCTTGAGGATCGAATCCGATCCGGACTGCACCGGAAGATGGAGGTACGGCATCAGCTTGTCGATTTCGCCGTGCGCTGCGATCAGCCCGTCGGTCATGTCCGCCGGGTGGCTGGTGGTGTAGCGGATGCGCTCGAGCCCGTCGATTTTCGCAAGCGCGCGAATCAGGGCGTCGAGGCCGCCTTCGCGCCCCTTTTCGTCCTCGCCCGACCACGCGTTGACGTTCTGGCCGAGCAGCGTGATCTCTCGCGCCCCGCCATCCACCAGCGAATGCGCTTCGGCGACGATGTCGGCCCAGGGGCGGCTGATTTCTGCGCCCCGCGTGTAGGGAACCACGCAATAGGTGCAGAATTTGTCGCATCCTTCCTGCACGGTGAGGAAGGCGCTCGGCCCGACCTTGCGGCGCGCGGGAAGGGCGCAGAATTTGCTGATCGCGGGCATGTCGGTATCGACCGGGCGCTTCCCGCCCGCTGCCTCGGCAATCATCTCGGGCAGCCGGTGGTAGGCCTGCGGGCCGACTACCAGGTCGATCATGCTCGACCGCAACTTGGCCTCCGATCCTTCGGCCTGCGCAACGCAGCCGGCCAGCGCCACCATCGGCTTGCTTCCGTCCTCTCTGCGAAGGCGGCCGACATCCGAATAGGCCTTTTCAGCCGCTTTTTCGCGGATGTGGCAGGTGTTGAGCACGACGAGGTCGGCATCCTCGCTCTCGGTCGCCGCGCGCATGCCCTGCGCTCCGAGCAGCTCCGACATGCGCTCGCCGTCATAGACGTTCATCTGGCAGCCGAAGCTTTTGACGCGGAAAGTCTTGGGAAGTTCAGTCATTTGAGCGCGCCTATAGGCTGTCGCGCCTTGCCAAGGAAGATAGTGCTGCGGAGATCGCATGATGGGCGCTTCGGGCCAGATGTTTCCGATCGTCGGACGGCTCCAGCGGGTCAAGCAGGCGGACGGTGACCGCCATGATTCCGCGATGGCCGAGGACCCGCTTGAAATTGGCCACGCCCGGTTCGCCGCTGTGCCAGCCCACGACATCGGCATGCTCGCCATAATCAACCGCTGCAGGGCGTACCTTCACATTGGGAGGGGCGGGGGCGACCGCCTCCAGCAATGTCGGCCGGAACGGCAACAGATGGCGCCCGCTGCCTGTGGTCCCTTCAGGGAAGACGGTCAGCGGCTGATGATGCTCCAGTGCATCGGTCACCCGGCGAATTTGGCCATGGGAGTCCCCGCGAGCTGCCCGGTCGATGTACAGAGTGCGGTTCTGGTCCGCGATCCAGCCCAGCAACGGCGTTCCTTCAAGTTCCGCCTTGGAAACGAAGGCCGTCCCGGTCCAGCCGCCAAGGATCAATATGTCGAGCCAGCTGGTGTGATTGGCGACGACAAATGTGTGAGGCTCGAGCGGCGCACCCTCGATGCGCGGGCGGACGCCGGCGATCAATGCTGCATGCTTCAGGAAACGCCGGGGCCAGCCCGACCTGCCAAGGAGCCATTTCGAAACCAGATGAGGGGGCACATAGGTCAGGAAAAGACCCATTAGGCCTGCAAGGCGCAGCCCATAGGCTAATCTTGATGGCCGCCTCTCAGCGATCGCGGTCAATGGAGACGCCGTATAATTCCATACGATGATCGACCAGGCGGAAGCCGAGCTTTTCGGCGATTCTCTTCTGGAGAAGCTCCAGCTCCTCATCGACGAACTCGATGACGTTGCCGGTCTCGACGTCGATCAGGTGATCATGGTGGGTTTCGGAAGCCGCCTCATAGCGCGAGCGGCCATCGCCGAATTCGTGCCGCTCCAGGATCCCGGCCTCTTCGAACAGCCGTACCGTGCGATAGACGGTCGCGATCGAAATATTGGGATCGACCGCCGCAGCGCGGGCGTGGAGCGTCTCGACGTCCGGATGGTCCTCGCTATCGCCGAGCACGCGCGCGATGATCTTGCGCTGCTCGGTGATCCGGAGGCCCTTGTCCGCGCACAGGGTCTC
>DASTVY010000209.1:0-3243 GCA_035758865.1 Sphingomicrobium sp.
TGAACGGTCACGTCCTGACAATGAATCGCAAACGAACCATCCTCTCGGACGGTGCCGTGGCAATTAAGGGATCGCGCATCGTCGATGTCGGACCGACGACAGCGATCGAGAAGGCGTGGCGCTCGACGCGCCGCATCAATGCCGAGGGCAATCTCGTTCATCCCGGCTTCATCGACGGGCACTATCACACCAATCTCCATCTGAGCCGAGGCTCTATCACGGACGATCCAAATCCACCGAAGGAAGAGGGCGGCGCCGGGCCGGGCGTGTTCACGCGCTGGATCAATGCGCTGACGGACGAGGAAGAATATGCCAGCGCATTGATGGCCGCCGTCGAGATGGTCAAGAACGGCTTTACCGGTTTCGTTGATGCGGCAACTTCCTTCTCGCCTGAAGCGGTGGCTGAGGCGGTCGAGGCCGTAGGCATTCGTGCTTCGGTATCTGATTGCATGTTGTGGGATATCGTCGGCGGCGAGCCGATGGCGGCGGAGATGGTGCGGGCGCCATGTGATCCCAAACGGGCGCGGCGCGAGCTGGGTGGGCAATTGAAGCGGAATCGCAACGCGGATTCACTGGTGCGCGGCCATGTCGGGCTTTACGGGCTCGGCAGCGCAAGCGTGGAGCTGATGCGCGAGGCCAAGCAACTGGCCGACAGAAGCGGTGCGGTATTCCACCAGCATCAGAACTTCATGGCCGCCGATGCGGCTTTCGATCGCGAACGGTTCGGCAAGCCGGCGCTCGTCTATTTTGCAGAGTACGGATTGATCGGCCGCAGCACGGTGTTCACCCATATGAATGTGTTGACGGATGCCGAGGTCGACGCCGTGGTAGAGAGTGGCATGGCGTTGGTCTGGCATCCGGGCAATTTCATGTATTACGGCATTGCCCAGCAGGCCCGAAGCCGTTTTCCTGAGTTGCATCGGCGGGGCACGGATATTGCCTTTGGAACAGACGTAGCGAAAGCCTGGGCATTCGGCGAGCTCGGCTTTATCGCCTATCTGGTGGCTCGGGAATGGGGCGACTACCTGCCATCCGAGTCCCTGCTTGAAATGTTCACCTTAGGCGGCGCGCGGGCACTCGGGCTGGAGAACGAGGTTGGCAGCATCGAGCCCGGCAAGCGGGCGGACATTGTCATTCGCAGCACCAACTTCCCCGATGCGCAACCCAATATGGCGCCGGTCAAGCAACTGATGCTGGTCAGCCGGACGAAGGGCGTCGATACTGTGCTCTGCAATGGCGAAGTGCTGGTCCGTCGGGGAAATCTGACCCGACTCGACGAGGCTGAGGTTTATGCGCTCGGAAGGGCGTCGGCGATGCGGATGGGTGAGCGCGCCGGCGTGAAGGTCAAGAGCCGATGGCCCGTCATGGCGTGATAATTCAATCAGGAATGCTCATTTGGTAAGATGACTACCGTCGAATTTGTCAGCGTCACCAAAAAGTTCGGCCCCGTTCGGGCGCTGAGCGACGTTTCGCTGAACGTGAAGTCTGGGGAATTTGCGACTCTGCTCGGTCCGAGCGGGTCTGGCAAAACCACTGCGCTGTCCTTGTTGTCCGGTATCATGCAGCCAACATCCGGGCGGATGCTGATCGGCGGCCGTGACATCACCGATGTTCCGGCAGCGCAGCGCAACATCGGGCTGGTGTTCCAGAGCTATGCGCTCTTTCCCCATATGTCGGTCTTCGAGAACATCGCCTTCCCACTGCGAGTGCGTCGACGATCCGAGGCCGAGATCGCCAGCCGGGTCGGTGAGGTGCTGGCGCTGGTCCGACTCGAGACCTTCGGCAAGCGAAGCCCACATGAGCTTTCTGGCGGCCAGCAGCAGCGGGTGGCGCTGGCACGTGCCATCGTATTCAAGCCCGACATACTGCTGCTGGACGAACCGCTGGCGGCACTCGATCGTAAGCTTCGCGAGGAGGTACGTACCGAGATCCACCAGCTGCAACGCCGGCTGGGCATCACCACCATCATGGTGACTCACGATCAGGACGAGGCCCTGTCGATGTCGGACCGTGTCGTTGTCATGGATGCCGGCCGGGTGCAGCAGATCGATACGCCCGACAGCGCCTATTACCGTCCTAACAGCCGTTTCGTGGCAGGCTTTCTCGGCCTTGCCAACTTCCTTGATGGCGAGATCGATGCCTCGAGCGGCATTTGCGCGATCAGGCTCGACAGTGGTGAAACCATCACGGTAGGGCAAAGTGGCGAAACGCGGCTGACAGGGCGGGTCTGCGGCATCATCCGCCCGGAAGACGTCAAGCTTATCAACGGCAGCGGCGTTGGCATGGTCAAGGGAACAGTGCGCGAGGCGGTGTTTCTCGGCGAGACCGTGCGCTATGCGGTGCGACTCGACAGCGGCCTCGAAATGATGGCGCATGTCACAGGTTCGCGGCAGCGCTATGCCGAAGGCAAGCGGGTGGAGCTTGTTTGGGATCCGGCGCGGGTATGGCTGATTCCAGCCGAAGACTCGTCAGCTGGTGAGATCAATCCCGATCTCGGCCGGAGACAGAGCGGCAACTTCAACAAGACTCTGTCGGGAGTGAAGGGCAAAGGAGAAGGAAATGCCTAAGGCGAGATTGTTCGGCCTCACCGCGGTTTCCGCAGCCGCACTGATGGCGTTCGCGATCTCTGCATTCGCACAGGTCAAGGAATTGCATGTGATGCATGCCGGTGGCCAATGGGGCGATGCGGTGGCAAAGTGCGTCGACGCGGATCTGCTCAAAGAGAAGGACATCAAGATCGTCGTCGAGACCCCTGGCGGTTATGCCAAGCTCGCAGCGCAGGCCAAGTCGGGGGCGATCAACAATGTATCGACCGACGGATCGACGTCCGAGCTGTCGCGCATGGCGGCGGAAGGACTGATCGAGGAGATCGACTGGGCGGCAATCGACCCCAAGCCGATGTTCGATGAGGCAAAGAACAAATACGGCTTTGGCTCGTCCTACTATTCGACCATCATGGCTTGGCGAAAGGGCGTGCCGGCGCCGAGCAACTGGGTCGAATTCTTCGACACCGAGAAGTTCCCGGGCAAGCGTGCTTTGCCGGATTATCCTGACTACGTTCTACCCTTCGCAGCGATGGCCGACGGAATGACTCCGGAGGAAATCAGCAAGGGCATTGACCTGGACCGGGCCTTCAAAACGCTTAGGCGTGTCAAGAAGGATTCGATCTGGTGGCAGGCTGGTGCTCAACCTCCCCAGCTTCTCAAGGACAATGAAGCGCAATATGCGATTTCGTGGTCAGGC
>DASTVY010000274.1:0-7621 GCA_035758865.1 Sphingomicrobium sp.
GATGCGGTCATTCTGCTCGGCGGCGGTAATGAACTCGATGGGGCTAATCGGGCCCTTTTCAGGATGGGTCCAGCGAGCCAAGGCCTCGGCCCCCCGAATTCGATGGCTCCTGAGGTCCAACTGCGGCTGATACGCGACCCACACCTGGCCATTATCGATTGCATCGTCCAGCTGACTGAGCAGCGAAAGGCGCCATTCGGCATCCTTGAGCCGTTCCGGATCATGGTATTTCCAGCGCAGGCCTTCGGCAGTCGCCTCGTCGGCCGCGACCAGTGCGCTGTTCAGCCGGTTGCCGAGCGAGCGCCCGCTGCCGATCTCGACGCCGAAGCTAACGGAAACGTCGAACGGCTTGCCGTCAATCTTCGCCGGGCTTCGGAACAAAGCGGCGAGCGCTTCGACGTGATGCCCGATCGCAGTGCCGGCTGGAACCGTCCAGGCGAAGATGCCCTCGTCGCCCTGGTAAACCGCGGCGACTTCGGAGCCGACCTTCAGCCGGGCGACAATCTGATCGATCAAGCTGCGTTCGTTGGTCTGCGACAGGGTCGCTACGATCTGCGGGTAATTGACTACGCGCGCGACAATCAGCGGACGGTCGCTTTCGTGACGCACTTTGCGAAGCGCGATCAAATTGGGCAGCCCGCTGACGGCGTTGGTCAGACCGCGCCGCTTCATCTGCCCAATGCCCAGCGATGTCGCGACCCACACGATCGCGAACAACCCGGCCGTGACGTCGGCAAAGATCTGCGCGCGCTCGAGCAGGAGCGGCAATGTCAGAAGAACGAAGGCTGCGCCGGCCATCAAGGCGGCTCCTCGGCGCCCTCCGAGCTTGATCGCGGCAATGACACTTGCTGCGGCAAGCAGGAATCCGGGCAGCCAGCCGAGATCGACGGGACGGCCGGCCTTGAGCGTCTCCGCACCGATAATGTGAATATAAACGCCGCTCGTCATGCCCCAGCCGGGCAGCTTGTACTGGTCGCCAAGCCGCAAGGATGTCGGTCCGACAACAACCGTTTTGCCCGCCAACTGGCGAGTATCCGCCTTGCCGTTGAGCAAATCGGCGGCGCTGATCACCGGAATCGAATCCGGGCGGAAGGCATAGTTGACGCGATATTCCCTGTCCGACCCCGAACGAACGCCGGCAAGAACCGAAGAAAGCGCCGGGTGGCGCTCACTCTCGGAGGTGGCTGAATAGGGGATGGTCCAGACTTCGTTGGCGTAATTATAGCGGAAGCCGATCGACGCCAGTTCGGCGTGCTTGGCGAACATTGGCAGCGGACGAACATCCTCGAACTGGCCGTTCTGGGCGCCTGCGCGAAGGAAATAGCCGATGGTGACATTGCCGTTGCGCTCAAGCGCCTTGGCCATCTTCGCGTCTTCCGCCGGAATCGACGCTTCCGGGAACATGAAATCATGAACCTGCTGCTTCGGCTTGGCAGCACCGATGACGTCAATCAGTTCGCCATAGCGACCTCGCGGCCAGGGCCAGCGGCCAACTGTCCGAAGGGCCTTCTCGTCGATGCCCACCAGTACGATATCGCCGCTCGCGTCGCGCTGGTTGACGCGATTACGAAGGACGCGCAGTCCGTCCTCGAAGAATTCGACGCCTCCGCTGAGGCCATAGAGGAAGGCAAGTACAAGGGCCCAGGCCAGCATCCTGGTGGGCTTTTTCTCTTTCCGCTCGCGGTTCCTGCGGCGCAACCAGCGCATTGGCGCTTGTTCCCTTCCTGCTTCGCAAATGCTTCAACAGAAAGAGGTTAACAAAACGGAAACCTCATAAAATTAATGCGCGCCGGAACGAAATTTTTCGCGCCTCGACAAGCCTCGCCGGGCTTGCCACAAAGATCGGCAACGCAATCCGGGGAGGCGGCCGTTGGACTTCATCTCGATCCTGTCGATCTTCGCCCTGGCCTGTTTCGTGGGATACTACGTCGTCTGGTCGGTCACACCGGCGCTCCATACGCCCCTGATGAGCGTGACCAACGCCATTTCATCGGTGATCGTCGTCGGCGCTCTGATCGCTGCAGCGGCCTCCGGCAGTTCCCAATCGAAGTGGCTAGGCCTGGTCGCGGTGGCGCTCGCTTCCGTCAACATCTTCGGCGGATTTGCAGTCACCTATCGGATGCTTGCGATGTACAAGAAGAAGGAGCGCCGCGATGCATGAGGCCGCGGCCATCCCCAGTTGGGTCCTGTTAGCCTATCTCGTCTCGGGCATCTGCTTCATCCTGGCGCTGCGCGGGCTCTCAAGTCCCGATAGCAGCCGGCGCGGCAATTTCATCGGCATGGCCGGCATGGCGATCGCCGTCATCACCACGCTCGCCATTCATGAAATTGCGGCGCTTTGGGAGATTTCGATTGCCATCCTGGTTGGCGGCGCGGTTGGCCTGGTAACCGCCCGGCGGATCCAGATGACTGCAATGCCGCAACTCGTGGCGGCGTTCCACTCGCTGGTCGGCATGGCTGCAGTCCTAGTTGGGGCCGCGGCCTTCCTGAATCCGGACGCATTCGGAATTGTCGACACCTCGGGCTCGATCCTCGGCGTCAGCAGGATCGAGATGGGGCTCGGCGTCGCCATCGGCGCGATCACCTTCTCCGGATCGGTGATCGCGTTCCTGAAATTGAACGGCAACATGAGCGGCAAGCCGATCCTCTTGCCGGCGCGGCACTGGATCAACCTCGCCGTTGGGCTTGCGATCATTTTCTTCATCTACGGCTTTTGGGATTCGCAATCGCCGATCGACTTCTGGACGCTGACGGCGCTCAGTTTCCTGATCGGCTTCCTGCTCATCGTCCCGATCGGCGGGGCGGACATGCCGGTCGTGATCTCGATGCTGAACAGCTATTCGGGCTGGGCCGCGGCGGCGATGGGCTTCACCCTGCACAACACGGCGATGATCGTCACCGGCGCGCTGGTCGGCAGCTCCGGCGCGATCCTCAGCTACATCATGTGCAAGGCGATGAACCGCAGCTTCGCCTCGGTCATCGCCGGAGGGTTCGGCGCAGTCGAATCCGCAGGCGCTGCTGCGGCGATCGATCGGCCCTACAAGCGCGGCTCGGCCGAGGACGCCGCCTTCCTGATGAAGCAGGCCGACAAGGTCATCATCGTTCCCGGATATGGCATGGCCGTGTCCCAGGCCCAGCACATCCTCCGCGAAATGACCGACCAGCTCAAGGAGGCAGGAGTCGAGGTGAAATTCGCCATCCACCCGGTGGCGGGGCGCATGCCCGGTCATATGAACGTGCTTCTGGCCGAAGCGAATGTTCCCTACGACGAGGTGTTCGAGCTGGAGGATATCAACAGCGAGTTCGCCCAGGCAGACGTCGCCTTCGTGATCGGCGCGAATGACGTGACCAACCCCGCCGCCAAGACCGATAAGAGCTCGCCGATCTACGGCATGCCGGTGCTGGACGTGGAAAAGGCTCGAACCGTCCTGTTCGTGAAACGGTCGATGGGCGGCGCCGGTTACGCCGGCGTCGACAATGAATTATTCTATCGCGACAATACGATGATGCTCCTCTCCGATGCCAAAAAGATGGTGGAGGAGATCGTTAAAGCCTTGGGTTAACGGCGCTTTCCCACTAACCCAGAGGCGGAATCGCATTCTGGGTTAGAGCCCCCAGCCGAACCTCGGCAGGGGCTTCGGGTCAAGGGGACAAGCGTTGAAGAAACTGGGGATCATCGGCGGCACTAGCTGGGCCTCGACGGCGCTCTATTACGAACAGATCAACCGCGGGATCGCCCAGCGCCTCGGCGGCCTGCACAGCGCAATTCTCAGTCTCGAAAGCCTCGACCTGGCTCCCTTCGCGGCGATGCAGCAGGCCGAAGACTGGGCCGGCGTTGCGCGAACCACGATTGAAGCCGCCAACCGGCTAAAGGCCAGCGGTGCGGAAGGCTTGCTGCTCGCCTCCAACACCATGCATCGGGTTGCGGATGATGTTTCCGATGAAGTGGGGCTTCCGATCCTTCATATTGGCGATGCGGCGGCAGAGCGGATCGCCGCGGACGGCCGCACCCGGGTCGCGCTGCTCGGCACGCGCTTCGTCCAGACGGAGCCATTCCTTCGGCAGCGGTACGAGAGACGCGGCATCCAGCTGGCCGACCTGAATCCGCTGTGGCGGGCAGAGGTGGACCGGATCATCTTCGAGGAACTGGCTGCAGGGCGCGTTGTGCGTGATAGCCAGCGCAAGCTGAAGACGCTGATCACTGAGCTGGGCAAGCAGAAGGTCCAGGCCGTGGTGCTCGGCTGCACCGAGCTGGTTTTGGCGGTCGATGTCCGCGCCAATGTACTGCCCGTTTACGACACGACGGCGATCCACGCCCGGATGGCGGTGAACTGGATGCTCAGCGACGAGGAGGAGGCGCGGGCGGCGGCTTAGATCGCCCGCTCTTCAGTCGTGATCAATTCCGGATTGCTGATCATCAAAGTAGCCGGCAGCGCAAACGCCAGCACACTATAGACGACTTTGATGAGCAAGGGTGCGCCGAGCAGCCAAAGAGGCGTCACCACTGCTGTCGCCAAGATCAGCAGCATAACGAACGCCCGCGCTTCGACCGCTTCGCTCTCGATCGCGTCGATTTGTGCCCGATCGTCGATGAGACGGCCCAAGTGGCGGACGATCCGGCTGGCCGTGCAGGTACATAGGCCCGGTATCAGCGCGTGCAGCAGCGCAGCAATACCGGCGGCCATCGCCAACAGGCCAAACGTCGTCGCGAAGCGGAAATGTTGCCAATAGCCTTCGCCGGCGTCTTTCAGATGGGCCCTCGATTGAACAATCATGGCGCGTCCCCAGTTGAAGGCGCAACGCGGCCAGAACTGCGTGAAACTGTCAATTGTTACTCGCGCCGTTGTCGGCAAGAGCCACGATGGATGCGCCCAGTTGATGGCTGGCCTCAGGCCTTGGCTGCTCCTACATCTTGACCATGGATCGAACGCCTGCCGGTCGGCCTGACCATCCTGGGTCGAGCGACCGCTTCAACGAGGAGAAGGCGACCTACGCGCTGCGTGGGGCGGATGCGCCTGACCTCGACGCTGGTGTGAAGGCGATCCGCAACGTGCTGAAGACGCTTCCCGCAAGGCCCGGCGTTTACCGGATGCAGGATGCGAAGGGCGACGTGCTTTATGTCGGCAAGGCGAGAGTGCTCAAGAACCGGGTGACCAACTATACTCAGGTGACGAGACTGCCGAAGCGGCTTCAGCGGATGGTCGCCCAAACGCGATCGATGACCATCGTCACGACCAGGACCGAGGCCGAGGCGCTGTTGCTCGAAGCGCAGCTGATCAAGCGGTTCCGACCGGCCTTCAATGTCCTGCTTCGCGACGACAAGAGCTTTCCCTTCATCCTGCTCCGCGAGGATCATCCCTTCCCACGTGTGCAGAAGCATCGCGGAGCTCGGCGGGCGAAAGGCCAGTATTTCGGCCCGTTCGCAAGCGCCGGATCGGTCACGAGCACACTTAATGCACTTCAGAAGCTCTTCCTTCTAAGAAGCTGTTCCGACAGCTTTTTTGCGAACCGAACGCGACCTTGCCTGTTATACCAGATCAAGCGCTGCTCGGCCCCTTGCGTCGATCGCATCAGCAAGGAGGATTATGCCGAGCTGGTTGCCGACGCGAAGCTGTTCCTCGCCGGCAAATCGACCGGGGTGCAGGCGCGTCTCGGCCGGCTGATGGCGGAAGCTGCGGAAAAGCAGGATTACGAGCTCGCGGCCGTCTATCGCGACCGGCTTCGCGCCCTGACCTATGTCCAGGGCAGCCAGACGGTTCACGCCGAGGGGCTGGGTGATGGCGATATCTTCGCCCTGGCCTGCAAGGCGGGACAGATGTGCATCCAGGCCTTCTTCATCCGGGGCGGGCAGAATTGGGGGCACCGCAGTTTCTTCCCGGCTCACACCAATGACGTTCCCGAAGACGAAGTGCTCAGCACCTTCCTCGTGCAATTTTACGAGGAAGTTCCGCCGCCGAAGCGGATCCTGGTCGATCGCGATCTCAAAGAGGCCGAACTGATTTCCGAAGCGCTTTCGGAACGTTCCGGCCGCAAGGTCGAACTGTCGCAGCCTGTGCGTGGAGCGCGACGCAAGCTGGTTGAACAGGCGCGGCGCAATGCCGAGGAGGCGCTCGACCGCCGGATGGCGGAGTCAACCACCCAGGGCAAGTTGCTGCAGGAGCTGACGGAGGTTTTCGAACTGACCGAACCGCCCAAGCGGATCGAAGTCTATGACAACAGCCACATCATGGGGACCAACGCCACCGGCGCGATGATCGTCGCCGGGCCGGAAGGATTCCGCAAGAACTCCTATCGCAAGTTCAACATCAAGTCTGGCGTAACGCCGGGTGACGACTTCGGGATGATGCGGGAGGTGCTCGAGCGCCGTTTCGCGCGGCTCGAGAAGGAGGACCCCGACCGGACCGGCGGCGAATGGCCCGACCTGCTGCTGATCGACGGCGGCAAGGGGCAATTGTCTGCGGTCTGCGAGGTGATGGAAGAGCTGGGCGTCCATGACGTCCCGGTGGTCAGCGTGGCGAAAGGGCCGGACCGCAATGCCGGCCGCGAAGTCTTTCACATGCCGGGCGGGCGCGAAGTGACGTTCCCGCCCAATTCGGCGCTGCTCTTCTACCTTCAAAGGCTGCGGGATGAGGCGCATCGATTTGCAATCGGTACGCATCGCGCAAAACGGGCAAAGAGCCTGACGACATCGACCCTCGACGAGGTGCCCGGCATTGGGCCCAACCGGAAACGCGCATTGTTGATGCACTTCGGCACGGCACGGGCGGTCAAAGGCGCGGCACTCGAGGATCTGGAGCGGGCGCCGGGCATCAGCAAGGCGATGGCGGCGCAGATCTACGACTATTTCCACCCGCGCGGCTAATGAGGACTTCGACCCCCGCCATCGTTGTCGCCCTCCGTCCCCATGGCGAGCATGGCGCAATCGTTCGGCTGATGACGCCGGACCATGGCTTGCAGGCGGCATATGTTCGCGGAGCGCGGGGAAGACGGCTGCGGCCGGTGCTGCTGCCCGGAAACCAGGTCGAGGCTGTGCTTTCGGCACGAACCGACTCCCAGCTGGCCCAGGGCACGGTCGAGCTGGTCCACAGCCGGGGTCCCTTGCTGCAGGAACCGCTGCCGGCAGCTGCGATCGACTGGATCACGGCGCTGACCGCAACCGCGCTTCCGGAGGCCCAGCCCTATCCGCTGATTTACCAGGCGCTGGATGGCCTTCTTGCGGCCGTCGAGGCGGCGCCATCGGCCAGCGGATGGGGCGCTGCGTTAGTGCGCTATGAGTTGATGCTGCTTGCGGAGCTTGGCTTCGGCCTGGATCTCGAAAAATGCGCGGTCAGCGGTGCCAATGACGACCTGGTTGCAGTCAGCCCGCGGTCGGGCCGGGCGGTGAGCGCCGCAGAGGCGGAGCCCTTTGCGGGAAAGCTCCTGCCTCTTCCTCGGTTTGTCATCGAAGGCGGTACGGCCAGCTGGCCCGAAATTCTCGACGGGCTGGCACTGACCGCCCACTTTCTGATGCGCGATTTGATCACCGACCGGTCAGCTCCAGTAGCTGAGTCGAGAAACAGACTGTTTGAGCGCTTGCGCCGGGCAGGGGGACGAGCTTAGCCTTAACCATGGCCGATACGCT
>DASTVY010000292.1:0-10131 GCA_035758865.1 Sphingomicrobium sp.
TGCCGAACTCCGCCGGCCTGGATGTTTGCGACCATTGCGCGGCCGATTGCACGGGGATCGATGCCCCAATGGCTTCGAAACCTTCGGTCCTCGATGGAAATGAAGGCGGCGGGGGTCAGCGGGTCGAGCCTGGTCGCATCGACCGGCTCGTCCTTCACCGCACCTCGGCGAGCGATCGGGCGGCCTTCCGCAGAAACCAGCAGCATGGCCGGATCGTCGAGCGGCTCAAGAGCGCGGGACAAGGGCGCGGTGACGATCAGCCAAATGAGGGTGACGAGCAGCAGGGCTCCGAAGATATTGAAACCCCACCGCAACCAGGACCGCCGGGGCTTGGCGGAACCTGGCGGGGGCGCAGCCTCATCCGGCTGGGCGGTGCGCCCAAAAGGGTCTGGCAGATTTTCGATATCGGCGCCGCTACGCTGCCAGATGCCATGCGCGCGGTCGAAACCCGGGCCGTGGTCGTCTGCCATTTCTCCCTTTCCGGCCAGACGTTCCAGCGGCCGCACTGCCTTAGTTAAGTAAAACAGTCGGCATCGAATATCCAGTGGTTGCTGAACCCTGCTTTAAGGCTAAAGCAAGGGCCCCATGGCCGTCCGTCGATTGAGCCTTGCCCTGATGTTGGCGGCGCTGGCCGCCCTGGCTCCGGTCGCCTGTGGCAGGAGCGCCTCCGACCTAACTCGAGTCGGGGTGATCGGACCTGAACCCAAAATGGTCGAAACGGTCACGGCTCCGCTGACCGTGGGAGAGGCGCTGATCCGATCCAATGTCGCCCAGGGACTGGTCCGCTTCGATGAGCGCGGCCAGGTCATTCCCGGTCTGGCCGAGCGCTGGAACGTCAGCGACGACGGCCTCAGCTATATTTTCCGACTGCAGACTGGCGAATGGCCCGACGGCCGCAAGATCAAGGCCGACGAGATCGCGCGGATCCTCAACCGCCAGCTGAGAACGGCAAGCAGGAACCCGCTCAAGGATACTCTGGGCGCGGTTAGCGAAATCGTCGCCATGACCGACCGGGTCATTGAAATCCGGCTGAACGCTCCGCGGCCTAACCTTTTGCAACTGCTTGCCCAGCCGGAGTTCGGGCTGGTCAGGGCGAGCGTCGGCACCGGCCCTTTCCAGCCGGCGACGGCAGAACAGATTGCCCCGCTGCCTGCAGAGCTGAAGAAAGTGCCGGGAATTTTCCTCGCGCACCGGATCCGGATCCCCGATGCCGAGGATCCGGTCGAAAAAATCCACTTGAGCGGCGGCGAGGCCCCCAGGCTCGTGGCAGCTTTCGCCAAAGGCGATCTGGAAATGGTCCTGGGCGGCACAGTCGGCGACCTTCCCTACGCGCTGCAGGCCAAGGTGCCTCGCGGGGCGCGACGGTTCGATCCGGTTGCGGGGCTGTTCGGACTGGCACCGACCGGGCGCAAGGAGGCGCTTGGGGAACGCGACGTCCGCCGTCTCCTGAGTGCCGCCATCGATCGCGAGGCGTTGATCGCCGGCCTCCACGTCGGGGGCCTTCAGCCCCGCGCGACGTTGCTCCAGGGCGGGCTTGAAGGCATCGGCGCTCCGCCGCAGCCCGCCTGGCTGGGCCAGCCCGCGGCGGAGCGAAGGCAAACGCTGGTTGCGGAAGCTCGCCGACTGTTCGGCGATGTCCCGCGAAATCCGCTCCGCTTGTATCTGCCCGATGGCCCTGGCGGAGATTACCTGCTTGCGCGGCTACGTTATGACTGGGAGCCGCTCGGCGTGATGGTGGAGCGGGCCCCAACGCAGGCTTCCGCCGACCTTGTCTGGATTGACGAGGTTGCTCCTTCCTCCTCTCCGGCATGGTTCCTCAGGCGCTTTCGCTGCGCAGTGGTGCCAATCTGCCTTGAAGACGCCGACCCGCTGCTCGATCAGGCGCGGCAGACCCCGGATTCGGCCCAGCGCGCCCAGCTCTTCCTGGAAACAGCACGGATGATGGACGATGCGCAGCTGTTCATTCCGATCGCTGCACCGATCCGTTGGTCATTGGTGTCGGGCCGCGTCCCCGGCTTTGCTGAGAACCCCTTCGCTCGTCACACGTTAGTGGGGTTAGCCGACATTGGGACCAGCGGAGGTTTGCGTTGACCGATACCATTGAACAGCCGACGCCGAAGATGCGGCGCGAGATGCCAGGCCTCGGCACCGACCCTCAATCCGTTCGGCAGCGGATCGAGGCGATGGAAAAAGTGCTTGAGCGGATGTTCGTCATCCCCGGGATCAACAAGCCGATCGGCCTCGACGTGATTTTGGACATTGTGCCCGGGATCGGCACGATCAGTGCCGCAGCCCTGGGAAGCTACATCGCCTGGGAAGCGCGCAACCTTGGCATGTCGAAGTGGCAGGTGGCGCGAATGGCCGGAAATATCGGCTTCGACATGCTGCTGGGGCTTATTCCGTGGATCGGCGCGATCCCCGACCTCTTCTTCCAGTCAAACACCCGCAATCTGCGGATTATCAAGCGGCACCTGGACAAGCACCACCCGCACACGAAGACGATCGATATCGGCCCAGTCTAGATACCTAGCACCGCCGCTGTCTGCCGCGCGATAACTCGCTCTTCGTCGGTCCGGACGACCCACATCGGCAGCTTGGAGCTGTCGGTGCTGATCAGCCCCTCTTCACCTCCATTTCGCGCTTCGTCGAGCTCCGCTCCGAGCCAGGCGCAGCCGGCAGCGACTTCACGCCTGGTCTTGGCATCGCGCTGGCCGATGCCGCCGGTAAAGACCAAACCGTCCAGCCCGCCAAGTGCTGCCGAAAGCGAACCGATCTCCCGGACGATGCGATAGATGAACAGGTCGATCGCTTCTCTTGCCCGCGGGTCGTCGGAGGCGCGCAAGGTGCGCATGTCGGACGAAATTCCGGAAACGCCGAGCAATCCGCATTTCTTGTAGACCAGGCTTTCCAGCCCACGCGCATCCATCCCATGCTCGTCCATCAGATAGATGAGGACGCCGGGGTCGATCGCGCCGCAGCGAGTACCCATCATCAAGCCCTCGACCGCGGTAAAGCCCATCGTCGTCGCGACGCTGCGCCCGTCGTTGATCGCGCATAGGCTGGCGCCGTTGCCAAGGTGGGCGATAATGATCCGCTTGTCGGCATGTTCAGGCGCGATTTCCCTCAGCCGCGCACTGACAAAATCATAGGACAGGCCGTGGAAGCCGTAGCGCCGAATTCCGGCATCGCTGAGCTCCCGCGGGAGCGCGATGGCTTGAGCCAGGTGCGGCTGCGTCTGGTGGAATGCCGTATCGAAGCAGGCGACCTGACGAATATGGGGTGCATTCTGAGCAATCCCCTTGATCGGCCCCAGATTGTGAGGCTGATGTAGTGGAGCCAGCGGCGAAAGTTTCTCCAGCTCGGCAATGATGTCCGGCGTAACTTCCACCGGCGCAGCGAAGCGCGTACCGCCGTGGACAACGCGATGGCCGACGCCGTTCACCGTCGAACCCTCCGGAAGCTGCTCGCGCGCCACCTCGAGGATCGCACCCATAGCCTGGGCATGGCCAAAGCCTTCAGCAGGCCAGTTGAGCTCGACCAATTCATTGCCGTCGCCATCGCTGGCAGTCAGCGTTGGAGAAACGCCGATCTGTTCAACCTGGCCGCGGAGCAAAAGTGGCTCGTCCCCTTCGCTGTCGTAGAAACCGAATTTCACGCTGGATGAACCGGCGTTCACTACTGCGATGCACTCGGCCATGGCGTCGGCCCTACTGAATGGCCGCTGCCGCATCGGCGCGACGGGCGGCAACCAGCAGCAGGGCAACGGCGCAGGAGGCTAGCCGGGCTCCCTCCTCGTCAGCGCGGCTGGTCAAAATGACAGGCACCTTCGCGCCCAGGACGATGCCGGCTGCGTCGGCGTTGGCGAGGAATGACAGGCTCTTGGCCAGCATGTTGCCGGCTTCCAGGTCTGGGACGACCAGCACGTTTGCGCGGCCGGCCACGGGCGAGGAGATCTTCTTGATCGCCGCGGCATCCAGGCTGATCGCATTGTCGAGCGCCAGCGGGCCATCCAGGAGACCACCAGTTATCTGACCGCGATCGGCCATCTTGCAAAGCGCAGCTGCTTCCAGCGTCGACGGCACGTCCGGATTGACCGTTTCCATCGCGCTTAGGATCGCAACTCGAACTTCCTTCGCACCAAGTGCATGGGCGAGATCGATCGCATTCTGCGTAATATGGACCTTGGACTTGAGGTCCGGTGCGATGTTGACCGCCGCGTCTGTAATGATCAGCGGCTGGTCATGATTTGGAACGTCCATCACGAAGCAGTGGCTGATGCGCCGCGATGTGCGCAGGCCCGTATCGCGCGCCACCACCGCGGCCATGATCTCGTCTGTATGGAGGCTGCCCTTCATCAAAGCTTCGGCCCGGCCTTCACGGACCAGCGCGACCGCCTTGGCGGCGGAGTCATGGCTGTGTTCGGCATCGACGATCTCGAATCCGCTGATGTCGAGACTATTATCTGCCGCGACGCTGCGAATCCGCTTCTCCGGCCCAACCAGGATGGGCTCGATTAGCTTCAGAGCAGCCGCCTTGACGGCGCTTTCCAACGAGACTTGATCGCAGGGATGGGCAATCGCCGTCTTCGCTGGCGGATGCTTCTGTGCTGCCTCGATCAGCTTGTTGAACTTGTCGTGGTATCTGACCTCGACCTTGGCGGGTGCCTCAAGCACGGGCATCGCTGTCCTCCTTGCTGACGTCCCATTTTGTGATGTGAACGGCAAGCATAGAAAGAGCGCCCTGCCTGGGTATCGGGATATGTCCGGACGCACCGTGCCGATCGTACCTGCCCTTCGCCCTTGCAGACCATCAGCTACAGGCTGATGGGGTATTGGGGGTTCACCCCGATACTCCGACGCCGCCTGAGGCCTATAGCTCGAGAGACGCACACGAGAGGATTTCGGGGGGTCGAACTCTCATTCACGGCCCCTCAGCGCAAGTGCGCCCGCCGAATGATCCTCGTCCGCAATGTGGAGGGCAGGACATGGACAGCGAAACTCGTAACCACGGACCGTTCACGCTTCCGGAACTTGATTATTCCGAGCCGCCGGCCGGTTCCGATCGCCGAAGTTTCATGGTGCGCAGTGCGATGGCAACTGCAATCGGTTTGCTGGGCGGCCAAGTCAATCCGCTGTTCGCGCAGGCCGCCGCGGAGCCACCCCTTCAGGGGAAGGAAAATCCGAACCTGCAGGTGGTGAAGAACTCGAAGGGTCCAGTGATGACCCTGGTCGACGAATTCTACAAGGTTGGGCCGGGACCTTCCTCATCGCATACCATCGGCCCGATGCGGATCACCTATGACTTCTATCAGCGGGCGATCAAACTGCCCCAGGCGCAGCTCGACCAGGCCACTGCTCTCAAGGTTCACTTGTACGGAAGCCTGAGCGCCACGGGCAAAGGCCATGGGACGGAGCGCGCTGCGCTGGCTGGCCTCATCGGTCACGAGCCGGCAACGATCGACCCGGTTGCGGTTCTCGACAAGATGGCGGCCGAACCGGACAGGACCTATCCGGTCAAACTCGGCACGAAGACGATCAACGCATCGCTTAAGGACATCATCTACGACGCGACAAAGGGCGACTTCCCACACGCCAATACCATGACCGCCAAGCTGATGGCCGGGGACAAGGTGCTGCTGGAGCAGGAATATTATTCGGTCGGCGGCGGCTTCATCGAGTGGAAGGGATATAAGCCGCCGAAGAAGAATCCGCCGAAATATCCCTATGAGACCATGAAGGAGGTCATCGCTTACACCGCGCGGGACAATATCTCGATCGCGCAGGTGGCAATGGCCAACGAGACGTCGATTTCCGGCAAGAGCGAAGCCGAGGTCAACGCCTTCCTCGACAAGATCATCGGCGCGATGCGGGCGACGGTGAAGACGGGCCTGGCGGCTCCGACCTCGACCCTGCCTGGACCGATCAAACTGAAGACCAAGGCGCAGGACGTCTATAAGCACGCGATGCTGGAGGAAAGACCTGCGCGGCGAGGTATCGGCGTGCTGTCCGCGGCAGCGCTCGCCGGCTCCGAGGAAAATGCTCGCGGCCATCTGGTCATAACGGCGCCTACCGGCGGGTCGGCCGGGGTGATGCCGGCCGTCCTTTATTCGCTTGACCAGGCCGGGGCCAAACTACCTGACCAGAAGCTCCGCGAAGGTCTGCTGGCAGCCGCTGTGGTCGGCTATCTCTGCAAGCACCATGCGACGCTGGCGGCTGCCGAGGGCGGATGCCAGGCCGAGATTGGTGTCGCGTCCGCAATGGGAGCAGCAATGGTCGCTGCGGCGCAGGACGCCGCCCCCCAAGTCGTCGCCAATGCCGCGGAGGGCGCGCTCGAGCACCATCTCGGGATGACCTGCGACCCGGTCGCCGGGTTCGTGCAGATTCCGTGCATCGAGCGCTGCGCATTCGGAGCGGTCAAATCCTGGACCGGATATCTCATTGCCTCGAACGAGATCCCGGCCAATCGCCGCGTCGACTTTGACTCAACGGTGCAGGCTTTGGCGATCACGGCCAAGGAGATGAACAGCAAGTATAAGGAAACCTCCGAAGGCGGCCTGGCCGTCTCGTTGACACTTTGCTGATCGTCGGAAGATGAACCAGGCGACCGACCGACCCGCAGTGACTCCCCTCGGCGCGGTCACGGTCGCCTGGCTCATCACATCCATCTATTACTTCTACCAATATGCGATGCGGTCGGCGCCAGCCGTAATGGTGCCGGAAATGTCGACGGCGTTCGGGCTGACTCCGGTCGGGGTCGCTTCGCTCGTTGGTCTTTTCTACTACGCCTATGCACCGTTCAGCCTCGTTGCCGGCGTTGCCATGGACCAACTCGGGCCGCGCAAGGTGGTGCCGATCGGGGCCGCAACCGTGGCCGTTGGTGCCCTGATGTTCGCGACGGGCGATCCAACCTTCGCAAGTATCGGTCGCTTCTTACAGGGCGCGGGCGGCGTGTTCGCCTTGATCGGCGCCGTCTACATCGCAACAACTCACTTTCCGGCTTCCAAGGCGGCGACGCTCATCGGTGCGACGCAGATGTTTGGAATGGCGGGAGGGTCGGCGGGCCAGTTCGTGGTGGGTCCGGCAATCGCCGGAGGCCTAGGCTGGGACGATTTCTGGTGGATCATGGGCCTCGCTGGAATCCCGATTGCCATTCTGCTGTTCCTATTCATCCCCAAGCGAGAAGCAAAAACCATCCCGGCCGGGCCTCGCCACAACTGGCTGAAGGACGCGGGGAGCGCCATGTGGACGGTGTTCCGCAACCCGCAGTCGATCGTTTGCGGGCTGATCTCCGGCCTGATGTTCATCCCCACAACCATCTTCGACATGGTGTGGGGCGTCCGCTTCCTCCAGGAAGGCCATGGCATGCCCTATGATGTCGCGGTCCTCCGGTCGGCGGCGGTTCCGTTCGGCTGGATCATCGGCTGCCCGCTGCTCGGCTGGATTTCCGATCGGATCGGCCAGCGCAAGCCCGTCATCATCTGCGCGGCGGCCGTCCTGCTGGGGGCCATGGCGCTCGGCCTGTACGGACCTCCTGGCTTGCTCCCGCCCTTCACCATCGCCCTGGTTGCCGGCATTGCATCCGGAGCGGCGATGATCCCCTATACGGTGATCAAGGAAGCCAACCGGCCCGAGCACAGCGGCACCGCGACCGGAGTCATCAACTTCATCAACTTCTCCTTCTCCGCGCTCCTCGGCCCATTGTTCGCAGCGCGACTGATGCGCATCAGCGGCGGCGACGATCGGGTCCTGGGCGACTATCAGGCGACCTTCATGCCGATGCTGTTCGGCATCGCCCTCGCCATCCTCCTCACATTCCTGCTGCGCGAAACGGGTACCCGAGCCCGCACGCCCCAGATTTCCACCCAACCCCTGACCGAAGCTCCTTGAGGGAGGAAGAACATGTCGACCACGGTGCTTGAGCGCGAAACCAAAACCAAGGCGGAGAATGGCTTCAAGCCCGGGCTGTGGACCAAGGAAATCAACGTCCGCAACTTCATCCAGCTAAACTACGAGCCCTATTATGGCGACGAGAGCTTTCTCGCCGGGCCGACCAAGCGGACCACCGCCATCTGGAAAAAGTTGACCGACCTGTTTGTCGAGGAGCGCAAGAAGGGGGTGCTCGACGTCTCCCAGATCCCGAGCACCATCACCGCGCATGACGCGGGCTATATCGACAAGAAGAACGAAGTGATCGTCGGTCTCCAGACTGAAGCACCGCTGAAGCGTGCGATCATGCCCAACGGTGGTTTGAAGATGGTGCTTACCTCGCTCGAGACCTACGGCTACAAGCCTGATCCGGTCGTCGTCGAGACCTTCACCAAATATCGTAAGACGCACAACGACGGCGTGTTCGACGCCTACACCTCAGATGTCCGCAAGTGCCGTAGCTCGCACGTCCTGACAGGCCTGCCCGACGCCTATGGCCGCGGCCGCATCATCGGCGATTATCGCCGGGTCGCGCTTTATGGCGTCGATCGTCTGATCGAGGTGAAGAAACAGGAAAAGGCGGCGCTCGACGACAAATGGTCGTCGGATGAGATCATCCGCGATCGTGAGGAATTGAGCGAGCAGACCCGAGCCCTCGCCGAACTCAAGGAAATGGCCGCCAAATATGGCTTCGACATTTCGGGCCCGGCGACGTCGGCGAAGGAAGCGGTCCAGTGGCTTTACTTCGGCTACTTGGCCAGCGTGAAGGAACAGAATGGCGCGGCCATGTCATTGGGGCGCGTTTCGACCTTCCTCGACGTCTACTTCGAAAAGGATCTCGAAGAAGGCAAGATCACCGAAAGCGAAGCGCAGGAGATCGTCGACGATTTCGTCATCAAGCTGCGCATCGTCCGATTCCTCCGGACCCCGGAATATGACGATTTGTTCTCAGGCGATCCGACCTGGGTGACGGAATCGATCGCCGGCATGGGCGACGACGGTCGACCGCTGGTTACCAAGACCAGCTTCCGCTTCCTCCAAACTCTCTACAACCTGGGGCCCGCGCCAGAACCGAACCTGACCATCTGGTACGCGCCTCAACTCCCTGAAGGCTTCCGCAGATTTGCTTCAAGGGTCGCGATCGACACCAGTTCGATCCAGTTCGAAAGCGACGATATTATGCGTATGGCCTGGGGCGACGACGGCGCCATCGCCTGCTGCGTTTCGCCGATGGCGATGGGCAAGCAGATGCAGTTCTTCGGAGCTCGCGCGAACCTTGCCAAATGCCTGCTCTATGGGATCAACGGCGGCCGCGACGAGATTTCCGGCAAGCAGGTCGCTCCTGCGTTCGAACCGGTCCAGGGCGACTATCTCGACTTCGACGATGTCGTTGATCGCTTCGACAAGGTGATGGACTGGCTGGCAGCCACTTATGTCACCGCCATGAACTGCATCCACTATATGCATGACAAATATGCCTATGAGCGGATCGAAATGGCGCTTCACGATTATGCGCCGCTTCGCACCATGGCGTTCGGAATTGCAGGCATGTCGGTGGTCGCGGACAGCCTTTCCGCGATCAAATATGCCAAGGTGAAAGTGAAGCGGGATGAAACCGGTCTCGTCACCGGTTATGAGACCGAGGGCGAATTTCCGCTGTTCGGCAACAACGACAACCGCGTGGATGGAATGGCGGCCTGGCTGGTCAGCACCTTCATGGGCAAGCTGCGCAAATTCCCGACCTACCGGAACGCGCTTCACACCCAGTCGGTGCTGACCATCACGTCGAATGTCGTCTACGGCAAGGGGACTGGCGACACGCCCGACGGGCGCAAGAAAGGCGAGCCCTTTGCTCCGGGTGCCAACCCGATGCACGGACGCGACAGCCACGGCGTCCACGCATCGGCCGCTTCAGTCGCGAAAATTCCCTACCGCGACGCGCAGGACGGCATTTCGCTGACGACCACTCTGATCCCGAGCGGGCTCGGCCGCACCAAGGACGACCAGATTACAAACCTGACATCGATCCTGGACGGCTTCTTCGGCACGACCGGCTATCACATGAACATCAATGTGCTGAACCGTGAGACCTTGCTCGACGCAATGGATCATCCGGAAAAATATCCGAGCCTTACGATCCGCGTGTCCGGCTACGCGGTGAACTTTGTTCGCCTAACCCGCGAGCAGCAGATGGACGTGATCAACC
>DASTVY010000296.1:0-2669 GCA_035758865.1 Sphingomicrobium sp.
ACATTGTCGATGAGGTCGCCACGAACCGCTTCCAGGTGCTCGATGACTCTCGGAACGTCCGGGAACTTGGCCTTGACCTCGTCGATCGACTGCCCGACCGCAAACATCGCGGTGTCACGATTGAGCTTGCGAATCTCGCCCCGGTGCGCCTTCTCCCATTGCGGGATCTGGTGCATGATATGCTCTAGATCCTTCTCCAAAATCTCAATGGTTTCCTGCACCTCGCGCCGCTGCGGTTCCGGCCATTTGCTGAATTCGTCGGGCGGAACCACTTGCCCATCCCGGGCAGGGGCCAAAGCGAAACCGACCGGCGTTCGCAGGATGACGATGCTCTTCCCCGCTGCTTTGTCACGCAATGCGGAAAAGGCTTCGCCTTGCTTTGCCTGAAAGGCTTGGTCAATCGCTTCCCGGCGTGTCTGGTAGTCTTCGCTCTCGAACACAGCTGGCAATGCTGTTTTGAGATCGTCCACCAGCTCACGCATTGCGCCCCGGAATTCCAGCGCGCGCCCGGGCGGAAGCTCGATCGCAATCGGCTTATGAGGTTCGCTGAAATTATTGACATAGACCCAGTCGGGCGGGCTGGGCATTTCTTGCGCTGCCTGCCTCAGGACGCTCCCCACGGCCTGCTGCATGCGCGCCCCACTTGAGCCGATCACGAACAAGTTGAATCCGGGCTTGCGCACCCGCGTGCCGAAGCCGATCGCCTCGACCGCACGCTGCTGCCCAACCAAGCCATCGATCGGCTCGATTTCCGACGTTGTCTGAAACGAGAGTGCCGACAGATCAGCCGGACGATAAAGCCGATTCACAGAAAGCGGCGCGGCGACGCCGACGCCCTCAGAGACAGCAGGGGCGCTGGCAGACGAATTGGCAACGGCATCCATACGCCGGTCTGCGACGACGTCGTCCGAACCGGCCTTTGGGCGGGGCATGATCCGGCTCCGTCACATCCAACCTTCGGATGAGACCGGCCGGATCATCAGATTATCGTGCACCGCGCGGACGCCAGGCGTGACCTCGGCAAGAACGTGGACAGCCTTCTTCTCTGACTCCGAATTGACAATACCCCACAGGTCGACAGTTCCATCCTGGACGGTCACGCTGAGCAGCGCGGGCCTTGTCCAACGCGCGTTGTCCAGTTTCGCCATCACCTTGTCGCGAATGGTGGAATCATCGGAGCGCGCTTGCGGAATCTTGTCTTTCAGGCTGGCGAGCCCTTGAAGCAGGTTGGCCCGGCTCACGATCCCCACGATCCTCTCGTCCTTCACGATCGGCACTCGCTTGATACAATATTTCTCAAGCAACGCAGCCACCTCGGCGACCGGAGTTTCCGGTGCAGCCGTAATGACGTCGCGTCTCATGACGTCGGTCACTTTTCGCGAATGCGACTTGACATAGTCGGCCGCCAAAGTCTCCTTCGATGTCAGGGCCTCGAGCCACCATGACCTCCGATGCTCCGTTTCCGACTCGGGACGATTCAGCAAATCGCCCTCACTTACGATTCCAAGAATCTCGCCGTCAGCGCCAACCACCGGCACGGCGCTGATTCGATTGCGCAGGAGCAGATCCGCAACGTCCTGAATGGAGGCATCGGGACCGACCGTGATGACGTTCGAAACCATTACGTCGGAAGCCTTCATGTCACGAACTCCTCTGGTGGCCCTCCTTTCTTCTTAATGGCGACGCCATGGCGCTCATTGACCTGAATCGAACGCTATCATTTGCCCCGCCGCTTATGGCCACAATCGTTCCTGCCCCACCCGCAAGGATGGCTTCGGCTTGATCGATAGCTCCAATACCAGCAATGCGCCCCGTGCGTTCGGCGAAGCGACAGGCGGCTTCCACCTTCGGCGCCATAGAACCCGGTTCGAAGGCATAGGTGCGCAGCTCCCTCGGCGTGATATGCCCGATCGGTCGGCCGGCCGACATCGGCCATTTGGTCCAGACGGCCGGAACATCCGTGAGCAGCAGCAGGGCGTCGGCGCCGATTTCCTCGGCGAGCAAGGCTGACGATACGTCCTTGTCGATCACCGCCTCGATACCGCGGAGCGCCCCGTCCGCCGTCGCAACGACCGGGATGCCGCCGCCACCGGCGCAAATAACGACCATTCCCGATTGCACCAGCAGTTTGATGACGTTGATCTCGCGAATACGACGCGGAGCGGGTGACGGCACGGCGCGCCGAAAGCCGCCGGCGTCGGGCATGAACGTCCACGATGTCCGAGCTGAAAGTTCCCGAGCCTCGGCCTCGCCGTAGATCGGACCGATCGGTTTGCTGGGCTTGGCAAAGGCCGGATCAGAGCTGTCGACCTCGACCTGGGTGAGCAAGGTCGCAATCTCCCGGCCCGGCAACTCATTGCTCAACGCCTGCTCGATCAGGTAGCCGATCATTCCTTCGCTTTCGGCACCAAGGACATCCAGCGGATACGGGCACACCTCCTTGTAGGCCGCCGCTTGCAGGGCAAGCAGCCCGATCTGCGGACCGTTGCCGTGTGTGATGACAAGCTGATGCCTTCGCGCGATTGGCGCCACCGCCTTGGCGACAGCGTCCAGCAGATTGCGCCGCTGCACCTCTGCCTCGAGCGGCTGTCCGCGGCGCAGGAGGGCGTTGCCGCCAAGCGCCATGACCACGAGCATCAACATCCGCTCCTGGTGCGGAGTGTTCCCTC
>DASTVY010000373.1:0-5007 GCA_035758865.1 Sphingomicrobium sp.
TGGGAAGTTCGACGGAGAGGCGCGCAAGCTTGCCCAAAAATATTGGCCGGGGCCGCTGACCCTCGTCGTTCCGCTGGTGGAAGGCGCGGCAATCCCGGGGATCGTCACTGCCGGCCTGCAGACGATCGCGCTCCGGGTGCCTGCCCACCCCGCGATGCAGGCGTTGCTCAAGGCTTACGGAAGGCCGCTCGCCGCTCCCTCCGCCAACGCCAGCGGTCTGATCAGCCCCACTCGCGCCAGTCACGTCATGGCGTCACTCAAGGGTAGAATCCCGCTGGTGATCGACGGCGGTGCGACGCAGCGCGGCATCGAATCGACGATTGTCGCAGCGACGGACGGCCATCTGCGGCTGCTTCGGCGCGGCCCGATCGAGGTCGAAGCTGCGGAGGTGAAGCGCGCCTCGGCGATCGAGGCGCCCGGCCAGCTCGCCAGCCATTATGCGCCGAAGAAGCCGCTGCGCCTCGATGCAACCGAGGCCGCCGACGGCGAATATCTGATCGGCTTCGGCGCAGTCCGCGGCAATGTCACCTTGAGCGAGACCGGCGATCCGGTCGAGGCAGCCGCGCGGTTGTTTGACCTGCTCCATCAGGCCGACGCCGCGCCCCAGCAACGCATTGCCATTGCCCCGGTGCCGGGTGACGGCATCGCCGCCGCCATCCGCGACCGGCTGAAACGGGCGGCAGCGCCGAAAGAATAATCAGGGCTTAGACGCTGGCGTTCTCGCTTTTCACCCTCGCCTGGAAGCTTTTCCGGAGCTTCGCCAGCTTGGGCGGGATAATCGCGACGCAATAGGCGTTGCTCTGCCCCTCGCCGGCCCAATAATCCTGGTGATAATCCTCGGCCGGGTACCATTCGGCCTTTGGCTCGATGGTCGTCACGACCTTGCCGTCATTCTGTTCATTGGCGCGCGCGATCGCCGCCACGGCCGCCTCCCGCTGCGCCTCGTCCTGCGGGAAGATGGCGGAGCGATATTGGGTGCCGATGTCGTTGCCCTGCCGATTGAGCTGGGTCGGGTCGTGGATCGCGAAGAAGATGTCGAGCAAGTCATCGTAAGCGAGGACATCAGAATCGAAGGTTACGCGGATCGCCTCCGCATGGCCGGTGTCGCCGCCGCAAACCTGCTTGTAGGTCGGATTGACGGTCTGGCCGCCGGTGTAGCCGCTCTCGACGGATTTCACGCCGACCACATCCAGGAACACGGCTTCAGTGCACCAAAAGCATCCGCCCGCCAGAACCGCGACTTGATCGGCCATTTTGCAAATCCTCCGCTTCAATCAAGCGGAGGAAATAGGAACGCGGGCGATATTATTGAAGGCCCTATTGAGGGCCTTGGCCTTTGACGCTGGCCTTTAGCGTCGCCACCTCGAGGCGCTTGGCGATCCATTCGGCCAGCTCCTCGAACTTCAGCGGCTGTTCGAACACGATGCCCGCCTTGCGGTCGGAGAACCAGCGGACCTCGCCGCGGATCGGGCGAAGGCTTTCCACCACCACCACGACCTTCTTGCCCAGGCAATATTCCTCGATCGGCTCCACTTTCATGCCGCCCAGCGAGATATCGTGGACCTCGACCGTGTAATAATTGTTCTCAACCTTCACATTGGCCTTGCAATTGACCTCAAGCCGCGGCGGCCGCGGACGAAAGCCGTGGCGCGGCTTGCGGCCTGCCAGAAGTTCGCCAAGGTCGATATTCTGGTCGAATTTGAACCCTGCGGTACCTTCGCGGATCCAGACGACCGAGGAAGCCACCTGCTGCGAGGAAAGTTCGATTTCCACGACATCGCCGACTTCGACCGGATGACCGACTTCAGCCATCAGGCCGCCGGCCGATACGTTGCGCACTCGGATTAGTTGCTCGCGGCCCTGCGTGTCGGTCAGCTTCGCCACTCGAAGCATGGCGATCAGCCGTTCGTCGTTGCGTCGCTCCGATGGCCGCGGCACCGCCGTGGTCAGCGAAAAGGTCGTCGACTCGAACGCAACATTGTCTTCGCCCAACGGCAGCTTGGTCTGTTTTCGCCGGATGAGTGAACCGAACATGCCTGGGCCTCTCCCAAAGCGAACGAAATTCGCGTCAAACCGGGACAATATGTGTACATGGGTTAAAATCAGGTTTCGAGCGTTTGACCGGTCCGTAAGCTTGAATGATATGCTCCTTGAAAGGAGACGGTTTTTTTTGGAGAGCGGGCAGACATGGCATTGCCACGGTTGCTGCTGATCGATGACGAACCGGCGCTGGCCGCGTTCGTGGCGAAGGCGGCTGACCTTTGCGGATATAAGCCTTTCATCGCCGAGCAGGATCAGCAATTTCGCGACTCCTTCCTTGAATCGCGCCCACAAATGGTGGTTCTTGACCTCGGCATGCCGGGCATGGACGGCATCCAGCTGTTGCGATTCCTGGCCGACCAGGGTTTCGAGGAGCCGGTGCTGATCATTTCCGGCTTCGACCGCCGAGTGCTCGAAAGCGCCTTTCGGCTCGGCTCCGCGCTCGGATTGCAGATGGTCGGGCCGCTGGAAAAGCCGGCGCGACTTGAGGAACTTGAGGAAATCTTGACGAAAGTCAGGCCTTCGCTGGTGCCATGATCGCCCAGGCCGACGTCGGACTGCTCGACGGTTTCGAGCGAGCATTGATCAACGGCCGTCTGCGGATGGTCTATCAGCCGAAGATTTCGCTGTCCGACGGCCGTCTTCGCCGGGTCGAGGCGCTGGTCCGCTGGGACGATCCCGAACTCGGCTCGGTCCCGCCTTCCCGCTTCGTTCCACTTGCCGAAAGGCACGGGCTCATCGACCAGATGACTCAGTGGGGCCTGCGGACCACGCTCAGGCAATGGATTGCCTGGCGAGAGCAGGGCATCGACACCTGCCTCGCCTTCAACATTTCGGCGCTGAACCTCGACCAGCTCGATTTCCCCGACCTGGTCGAGCGGATGTGCCGCGCATTGGACGTTCCGACCGACCGCCTGGTGCTGGAGCTGACCGAGGGCGCCACCCAGCCGCTCATCAAGCTGATGGACACGTTGACCCGCTTCCGGATCAAGGGGATCGGGCTCGCCATCGACGATTTCGGGGTCGGCTATTCGACCTTGATGCAGCTTCGCCAGCTGCCCTTTACGGAGCTCAAGATCGACCGCTTTTTCGTCGAGGACGCGCCGACGTCCACGGACAGCGCGCTGATCGTCAAGAGCATCATCGATCTTGCTCACGGGCTCGGTCTCACGGTCACTGCCGAGGGCGTTGAGACCGAAGACCAGCTGAAACTTCTCCGCGACCTTGGTTGCGATGTTGCGCAGGGCTATTTCGTGGCCGAGCCGCTCGACCCGGAGGACCTTATCTCCTGGCTCGACCGATTCGAGGAGCGGTGGCACGTGATGATCGGCGAAGAGCCGCTACTGCCCTTGCGGATTCCCCGCCGCTACATGGGCTGACCTGGCCTTAGACCCCGAACTCAATTCCCTGCGCAAGCGGCAAGTCGTCACCGTAGTTGATGGTGTTGGTCGACCGCCGCATATAGGCCCGCCAGCTGTCGGAGCCGCTCTCCCGCCCGCCGCCGGTTTCCTTTTCGCCGCCGAACGCGCCGCCAATCTCCGCGCCCGACGTCCCGATGTTGACGTTGGCGATCCCGCAATCCGAACCGGCCGCAGACACAAAGCGCTCCGCTTCTTTCATATCATTTGTGAAGATTGAAGAGCTAAGCCCCTGAACAACATCATTGTTCATTGCTATCGCTTCGTCGAGATCTCGATATCTCAAGACGTAAAGGATCGGCGCGAAGGTTTCCTGCCGAACCATCCCCTCCTGGCGATCGACCTCGACGATTGCCGGACGGACATAGAAGCCGCCTTCGCCCACTTCGACCCGCTCCAGTTCGGGAAAGGCGCGCTTCATTCCGTCGAACGCGGCCTCGTCGATCAGGGGCCCGACCAGCGTGCCCTTCTCGCGCGGATCGCCGATCTTGACGCGTGCAAACAGTTCCCGCAGCCGAGCCAGAAGACCGCCGGCGATCGATTCATGGACAATCAGGCGCCGGAGCGTGGTGCAGCGCTGCCCCGCCGTCCCCGCCGCTGCGAACAGGATCGCCCGCTCCGCCAGCTTCAAATCGGCTGACGGTGCGACGATCATTGCATTGTTGCCGCCAAGTTCGAGCAGCGAGCGGCCGAATCGTTGCGCGATGCGCGGGCCGACTTCCCGGCCCATCGCCGTCGACCCCGTCGCCGACAGCAGCGCCACGCGATGATCGTCGACCAGCACTTCGCCGACCTCGCGGCCGCCCTGGACGCATTGCAGCAGGCCTTCGGGCGCATCGCCGAAGCGCTGAAGCGCTCGATGTGCCAATGACATGACAGCCGCGGCGGTGAGCGGGGTCTTCTCGCTCGGCTTCCAGATCACCGGATCGCCGCAGACGATCGCCAGGGCGGCATTCCACGCCCACACCGCCACCGGGAAGTTGAACGCCGTGATGACCCCGACGACGCCCAACGGATGCCATTGCTCGATCATCCGATGATCGGGCCGCTCGCTGGCGATGCTCAGGCCATAAAGCTGGCGCGACAGGCCGACCGCATAGTCGCAGATGTCGATCATCTCCTGGACCTCGCCAAGGCCCTCCTGGACGATCTTGCCGGCCTCCAACGTGACCAGCCGGGCCAGCGGCTCCTTCGCCGCTCGCAATTCCTCGCCGATCAGCCGGACCAGCTCGCCGCGACGCGGCGCCGGTACCTTTCGCCATTGCAGGAACGCCGATTGCGCTCGCTCGCAGGCCGCCGCCACCTCGGCAGGCATGGCCTCGGCCACCGATCCGATGATCTGCCCGTCGATCGGAGAGCGGCTCTCCAGGCCTCCTTCTCCATGCACACCCAGTTGGGCAAGCAACTCGCGGGCTTCTTGGGCTGGGGTCATCTCATCAAATTCCTGGCTTTGGCCATTGCTTCCACCCCGGCGTCGATAGTCTCGTCGCGCTTGGCGAAACATAGCCGGATCAAGTGGCGCGCCGGGTCCTGTTCGGCGAAGGGCGAC
>DASTVY010000381.1:0-5288 GCA_035758865.1 Sphingomicrobium sp.
GACGCGCCTCGCCGACCAAGGCCGCTTCGTTGCTGTCCCGTCCGGATGGCAGAGCGAAGATGACGAGCGCGACGCTGACTCCGGCAAGGAAAAGGAGGGTCAGCAGACCCAATTTCTTACGCCGGTCCCACCCTTCGAACATGCGGTTACTATTCGTCGCGCGGGGGCAATGCCGCAAGTGCGTATCGGAATGACGCAGATAGGGGCTTCCCACTGTTGCGGCAGCGTTACGCCGGTGCTAACCGGAGCCTCGCCCGCGGGATCTTCCCGCCGGGCCTGCCGCGTCCGCAATGGCCGCGGCGATACGAGGTTGACGCTGCATGACTCCACAGGACGCCACCAACCCCGCGCTCGACGAGCCGGGCGGCGCGCGTTGCCGGATGATCTCCGGACTGGGGCAGGCAGCAGACACGCACACCGTTCAATCCGCCAAGCCCGCCGGAATGCCACCGCCGGGCCTGGCTGCCACGTTCGCGCGCCGCCGGTTCATAACGGCCGGCCTGCGCGCCCGGAGAATTCACAATGTCCATGCGCATGCTAATCGACGCGCGCCACCCGGAGGAGACCCGGGTCGCCGTCGCCAAAGGAAACCGGATTGAGGAGTTTGATTTCGAATCCTCGGAGCATAAGCAGCTCAAAGGTAATATTTATCTAGCCAAGGTTACCCGGGTCGAGCCGTCGCTACAGGCGGCGTTCGTCGATTACGGCGGCAATCGCCACGGGTTCCTGGCCTTCAGCGAAATCCATCCCGACTATTACCAGATCCCCAAGGCGGACCGCGACGCCCTGCTCGCCGAGGAAGCCGCCCACGCGGCCGAGGAAGAGCGAATTCGGGCCGCCGAATATGATGACGACGAAGACTTCGGAGCGGGCGACGATACCGGTGAAGATGCCGGCGATCCCGATCCCGAAGCCGAGACTAACGGCGACGAAGCGGCGGAAGTTGGTACCGGATCGGCCCGCTCCCCGGTCGACGAAAGTGCGGCCGAGGAGCTTCGCAAGAAGCGCCAGGCGCTCCGTCGCCGCTACAAGATCCAGGACGTCATTCAGCGCCGGCAGGTGTTGCTTGTACAGGTCGTCAAGGAAGAGCGCGGCAACAAGGGTGCGGCCCTCACCACCTATTTGAGCTTGGCCGGGCGCTATTGCGTGCTGATGCCCAACACGTCGCATGGTGGCGGCATCAGCCGGAAAATCTCAAACGGAGCCGACCGCAAGCGGTTGAAGTCGATCATCAGCGACCTCAAGCTCCCGTCCACCATGGGGCTGATCGTTCGCACGGCCGGCCTTCAGCGGACCAAGACAGAGATTAAGCGCGACTTCGACTATCTCGCCCGGCTCTGGGACGAGGTTAGGGAGCGCACACTGCAGTCGTCGGCACCGGCACTGATCTACCGCGACAGCGACCTCATCAAGCGCGCCATCCGCGACCTCTATCATCGCGAGATCGAGGAAGTCGTGGTTGAAGGCGACGATGGTTACAAGGCTGCGCGAGGCTTCATGAAGCTGCTGATGCCCAGCCACGTGCGTCGGGTAAAACAATACAGCGATCCGACTCCGATCTTCCAGCGCTATGGCGTCGAAGACCAGCTGACCGCGATGTACCAGCCGATCGTCCAGCTGAAGTCCGGCGGCTATCTGGTTATCAATCCGACCGAGGCGCTGGTATCGATCGACATCAACTCCGGCCGCTCCACGCGTGAGCACAATATCGAGCAAACGGCCTTCGCGACAAACCTGGAAGCGGCTGCCGAGATCGCTCGCCAGCTAAGGCTTCGCGACATGGCTGGCCTGGTCGTCATCGACTTCATTGACATGGAACAGTCCAGCCATGTCCGAAAAGTCGAGAAGGCGATGAAGGAGGCGCTGAAAAATGATCGCGCACGAATTCAGGTCGGCCGCATTTCCAGCTTCGGCCTGATGGAGATGAGCCGCCAGCGGCTTCGTACCGGCGTATTGGAAGCTTCGACCAAGGCCTGCCCGCATTGCGAAGGCACTGGACTGATGCGGACCGCATCCTCCGCCGGTCTCAGCGCGCTCCGCATTGTCGAGGACGAGGCAGCCCGCGGACGCGGTGACAAAATCATGCTTCGGGCCGGCGGCGAAGCCGCCATTTACGTCCTCAATAAGAAGCGTGGCGAACTGGCCGAAATCGAGGATCGCTACGGTGTCACCGTCGAGATCGCCATCGAAGAGACATTTGAAGGCGCTCGGATGACGGTCGAGAGCTCCGGCCCCCGTCCCCAGCCAAAGGAACGGCCTGCTGCCGCACCGATTTTGGTCGAGGACGAAGAGGAAGATTACCTGCCCGAAGAGGATTTGGAGCCAGAGGAAACCGAAGCGGCCGAAGAGCGCGAAGAGGAAGGTGAAGGTGGACGCCGCCGCCGTCGACGCCGCCGGCGCGGCGGACGCGGTCGCCGCCGGGACGGCGAGCAGGTGGAGGCGACCGATTTGGCCGAATCCGCTGAGGAGTTGCCCGAAGTCGCGGATGATGCGCCCGAAGCCGAAGAGCTCGGGGCCGAGGAGGCAAGCGAGATGCCCAAGCGCCGGAGCCGCCGTGGCGGCCGCACCCGGCGGGGTAAGGCGGAGACCGCTCGAGAGACGGAAACTGAGGCCGCGGCCGAAATCGCTCCTGACGAAGCGCCGATGGCTGACCTGCCGATTGCCGAGGAAACGCCTCCAACTGAGTTCGAGCCGGCGACAGAGGACAAGCCGAAGACACGCCGGCGTCCGCGTGCCCGGAAGAGGGTTGAAGAGGCAATCGAAAGGGAATCGGCGCCCGCGGCCCAGGCTATTGATGTCGCAGTCGCCATCAAGGAAACCGTAGAAGAAGAGTCCGGCGCGGAGGCGAAGCCAAAACGCAAGCCTCGAGCCAAGAAGAAGACCGACGACGCACCGGTCGAAGCCAAGCCTTCCGGCAAGGCGTCGGTCACGCCGGAGCCGAGCAACGAAGACGCTCCCACCGAGGCACGCCGCGGCTGGTGGCAGCGGACCTTCGGCTAACAGGGGCAATCCAACGATGAAACCGGCCCGCGCATCGTTTCGACGGGCCGGTTTTCATTTGCCGTTCATGCGATCGATGGGACAGGGCGGCATGACCCGCCTCCTCCGGCTGATGATGGCTGGATTCCTGCTATTTTTTGCTGCGGCCCGTCCGGCGATGGCGCAATCCATCCTGCGCGACAGCGAAACCGAGCTGCTGTTCAAACAAATCAGCGATCCGCTGATCGATGCCGCCGGCCTCGACCGAAAGAGCGTTCGTGTCGTCCTGATCAACGATTCCGAAATCAACGCCTTCGTCTCGCAGGGCCAGGTCGTCTACATCCACAGCGGGCTGCTCATGGCCTCCGACAACGTCAACCAGTTGCAGGGGGTGATTGCTCACGAACTTGGCCACGTGGCAGGCGGACATGCAATTCGCATCTACGAGGGTGCCAACAAAGCCACGGCGATCACGATCCTCAGCCTGGTGCTCGGCGCGGCAGCGATGGCCGTTGGCGCGGGCGATGCCGGCATGGGGATTATGGCGGCTGGGCAACAGGCCGCAATGGGGTCTTTCCTGGCCTTCACGAGGGCGCAGGAAGCGAGCTCTGACCAGGCCGGAGCGCAATATTTGTCCAAGGCAGGTGTTAGCGGCCGGGGCAGTATCGAATTTTTCAAGAAGCTGCAGAACCAGGAGTATCGCCTCGCGATCTACGCCAAGGACAGTTACAATCGGACGCACCCGCTATCCACGGAACGCATCGCCGCACTGACCGAGATTTATCAGAAGGATCCGGCTTGGAACCGAAAGCCTGACCCTGCACTCGAGGAGCGCTTCCAGCGGGTCAAGGCGAAGCTGATCGGCTACGTAACCCCCAAGGAGGCGGTCAAGATTTATCCGGAGACGAACCAAAGCATCCCCGCCCATTATGCCCGAGCCTACGCCTATCACCTCGGCGCCTATCCGGATAAGGCCAATGCGGAAGCGGATGCGCTGCTTGCGACGGACCCGGAAGACCCGTTCTTTTTGGAGTTAAAGGGCCAGATCCTTCTCGAGGGCGGCAGGCCAACCGAAGCGGTTGCGCCGTTGCGCAAGGCGGTCGCGAACGCGCCGAACATGCCGATGATCGCGGTGATGCTGGGCCATGCGCTGATCGCTTCGGAAGATGCGAAGAATTTCGCCGAGGCCAAACAGGTCCTCAAGAATGCCGTGAACCGCGACAATGACAATCCGTTCGCCTGGTATCAGCTGGGGATTGTCTACGATCGGGAGGGGGATCAGCCTCGCGCCGCCCTTGCGACCGCGGAACGCAACAATCTTGAAGGCAACAACAAGCTGGCGTTGGCCAGCGCCCGTATGGCCATGGCGGGCCTACCACAGGGCACTCCCGACTATATTCGCGCGCAGGATATCGCCATGGTGTCGGAGGATGCGCTGAAGAAGGACAAAGGCAGGCGTGAGCGACAGCAATAGGACGCCGTGGATCGCGGCAATCGGAGGCGGAGTTGTCGGTGCGGCGCTAACCGCCGGAGCCCTTATTCTCGCAGGCCCTTCGCTCTTTGGAGAGCGCATGGTTCGCGATGCGATCCTCGCCAACCCCGAGATGTTGGTCGAGGCGGGCGAGGCGCTGCGCGACCAGCAATATGCGCAGACCCTTGATCCTATCCGGGCCTCGGTCGAACGACCCTTCTATTCGAGCTGGAAGGGCGCCGAAAAGCCGGAAGTGACCCTCACCTATTTCTACGATTACGCCTGCGGCTACTGCCGTCAGAGCAACCCGGACATCGAGCGACTGTTAAAGGAAGATAAGGGCCTCCGCGTCGTTTATCGCGAGTTGCCGATTCTTGGACCTGACAGCCTTGCCGCAGCGCGGGTGAGCATGGCCGCATCGAAGGTGGGCAAGTTCGCCGCCTATCACGACGCACTCTATGCCGCCGGAAGGCCGAGCCCCGAGACGATTGCGCTCGCTGCTCGGGCGGCCGGAGTGCCAGCCCAGCCGGCGGCCGACCCCGCACAGGAGGCCGAACTTAAGGCCAACATGACCTTGGCTGGGCAATTGGGAGCTACCGGAACGCCGCTGTTCGTGGTTGGCGATCGGGTGATCAATGCCGCTGTCGGCTATGATGCGCTTAAGGACGCAGTGAAAGCCGCCCGGACCAAGGGCTAGCTGAGGGACTGCTAGAGGCGCAGGCCGATGCGGGGCGCCAGAAAAAACATCAACGCATAAAGCGCTGCCGTCCCGGCAATGGCGATTCCGAACGCGACCCAGAAGTTGACCCCCGAACGAATCATTGCGGGTAGCAGCAGG
>DASTVY010000009.1:0-6232 GCA_035758865.1 Sphingomicrobium sp.
ATGCGGGCAGAAAGGGCGGGCTGCGTCGTGAACCAGGATAATGTCGGAATCGATCGCGCTTAGGCCCGCCCAAACGCTATCGGCCCGCTCGGCACCGCCGATGATGAGTTCGGCGACGTCACGCCCCTCAAGGGCTCTTGAAGCGATTTCCTGCTGATCCTCGCCAATGACAACTCGCACCGCATCGATCGAGGGATGTGACGCCACTGCGTCGAACGCATGCGCGAGAACAGCCCTTCCGCCGATCGGCCGGAATTGCTTTGGGAAGTCGCTTCCCATTCGGCTTCCGGAGCCTGCGGCAACGATCAATGCAACGACTGAATTCTGCGTCATCGAACCGCGCCTTGCCCGTTTCCGGCCCTTCCTGTAAAGGCGCGCGCTCCCATGAGCCTGGTGAAGCCCATCTCGGTCGGTCCGGTGACCATCGAAGCGCCCGTCATTCTGGCGCCGATGACTGGCGTCACCGATCTGCCGTTCCGTAAAATCGTCAAGCGCTATGGAGCCGGGCTTACCGTCAGCGAGATGATCGCCAGCCAGGCGATGATCCGCGAGACCCGCCAGTCGCTTCAGAAGGCGGCCTGGGATCCGAGCGAGGAACCGGTTTCGCTTCAGTTGGCAGGTTGTGCGCCCAAAGAGATGGCGGAGGCCGCCAAGCTCAACGAACAGCGCGGCGCCGCGATCATCGACATCAACATGGGCTGCCCGGTCAAGAAAGTGGTCAATGGAGACGCCGGCTCCGCGCTGATGCGCGACCTGCCGCTGGCTGCCTCGATCATCGAAGCGACCGTCAAGGCGGTCAAGGTGCCCGTGACCCTGAAGATGCGGATGGGCTGGTGCCACGAAAGCCTCAATGCGCCTGAGCTTGCCCGCATCGCCGAAGATCTCGGGGTCAAGATGATCACCGTCCACGGCCGCACCCGCAACCAGATGTACAAGGGGTCGGCCGACTGGGCCTTTGTCCGCTCGGTCAAGCAGGCGACGTCATTGCCGGTGATCGTTAATGGGGACATTTGCAGCCGCGAGGATGCCCGCAGGGCGCTTCAGCAGTCGGGCGCTGACGGCGTCATGGTCGGCCGCGGCGCCTATGGGAAGCCCTGGCTTCTCGGCCAAGTCGTCACCGACCTTTGCGACGGCGGGCAGAAGCCCGATCCTTCGATGGACGAGCAGCTCAGCGTGATCCTCGAGCAATATGACGCCATGCAATTGCTCTATGGGGTGCAGACCGGCGTCAACCTCGCGCGCAAGCATATCGGCTGGTACACCAAGGGTCTTCCGGGGTCCGCTGAGTTCCGAAACAGGGTCAATACTCAGGACGATCCGAAGGTCGTTATCGGCATGCTGCAGGATTTTTACGAGCCCTGGCTGGCTCGTTCCGCGGCCTAAACGACAAACTGTGTTTTTTATGCAACGGGACCATGCTAGGCCAAGCCTGACATGGACCTGCAGGCGGCCGAATCTGAACTGATCAAAAGGCCCAGGCTTCGCTGGCTCGAACGTGAAAAAGAGAGCGGGCGGATCTATGATTGGGCGACAGTCGCTAGCGGGGTAATCCTCGCCGGCACCTTGGCGCTCAGCTATTGGATACTCAGCAGGGCAGCACAGCCGGGTGCGATGCTGTCGCCGCCACAAATCGCCCTGCTGCTGATCGCCAACCTCATCCCGGCGATCGCGCTAATGGTCCTCCTTTCCCGGCGGATCGCAATGGCTCGAGCGGCCGCGCGGGCAATCGGGACAGGGCAACTGCATACCAGGCTGGTGGCGCTTTTCTCGGTCATCGCTGCCGTTCCGACCGTGATCGTGGCGATCTTTGCGTCGCTACTGCTTCAGTCCGGCCTGGAATTCTGGTTCTCTGATCGCGCGCGGGGAATGCTGGAAAATACGGTCGCTCTCGCTCAATCGACATATGACAGCGAGATAAACCGCGTTGGCGGTGAAGCGGTCGCGATGGCCGGAGATCTGGCGGGCGCGCTTACCCAATATCCAATGTCGAGCCGTGAGTTCGAGGATTATCTGGCTCGCCAGACCTACCAGCGAAGCCTCAATGAATCGGCAATCATTTCGGTGAGTGCGAATGGCCAGGTCACGGTTCTCAGGGGCATTTTCTACTATGAAGGATTGATCGACCCGACCCAGGTTGCGCAGGCACTGTCGCGTCTAAAGGGTGACACAAACGCCGCAGAGGTGCTCACCCAGGGCAGAATTGCAGTTTTGACGCCGTTGGATCGGCCAAAGGGCGTTTATCTGTTTGTTGCCAAGCAGGCGAGCGAGGATTTCCGTGATCAAATCACCCGAGCCAACGGCGTGCTTGCGGACTATCGCGAGCTACTCCAGCGCAGCCGGGCCAACCAGCTGACCTTTAACGGCGCGCTACTCGCCGGCGCACTGTTCATCGTCGCTTTGGCTATCCTTGCCGCTCTCAAGCTTGCCGATCGCCTGCTGCGTCCGGTCGAGGACCTGGTCGATGCGGCGGGCCGGATCGAGGAAGGCGACCTCACCGCACGGGTCGCCATTTCCGACCGGACGGAGGATGAGATCATCACACTCGGAACGGCCTTCAACCGGATGACCGTGCGGCTGCAGGAGCAGACGGGCGCGCTGATGGCCGCCAACCAGCAGCTGGATACGAGGCGCGCCTTCATGGAAGCAGTGCTGTCGAGCGTGACGGCCGGAGTTGTCGCGCTCGATGTCGACGGTGGCATCCTGCTCACGAATCGAACCGCTGACTCGCTTCTTGCGGAAGGTGAGGGTGGGATCGAAGGGCGCCAGCTCTACGAGGTTTCGGTTGAGCTCGGCGAGTTCATGGCCGGCGAGGCCAGGGAAGCCAATGTTCTGCTGCACTCGGCCGAGGGACAGCGCACCCTGGCGGTCAAGCGGATGCGTTACGGGGACGGCTTCGTGCTGACGTTCGACGACATCACCGACCAGCTCAGCGACCAGCGTCGCGCTGCCTGGTCCGACATTGCCCGCCGCATCGCACATGAGATCAAGAATCCGCTGACCCCCATACAGCTGGCGGCCGAGCGGCTGCAGCGCCGCTACGCAAATGAGGTCGCATCCGATCCGGAAACCTTCACGAGGCTTACCGACACGATCATTCGCCAGGTCGGCGATTTGCGCCGGATGGTCGACGAATTCTCCAACTTCGCGCGCATGCCGAAACCGGTGTTCCGGGAAGAGAATGTTCACGATATCGCCCGTGCGGCGCTGTTCCTCCACGAGGTGGCGCATCCCGGAATCAGCTTCAGCATCGATCCGCCTAGCGGCGAGATCCGCCTGGTGTGCGACCGCCGCCAGCTTGGGCAGGCGCTGACCAACGTGGTCAAGAATGCAGTCGAGGCCATTGAAGCCCGGCGCAATCGCGGCGACCAGCATCCGGACGGCGACCGCATCGACCTGTCGATCAAGCGTGAGGCGGAGCAGCTGGTCATCGATCTAACCGACACGGGTGTCGGCCTTCCCCAGGACCGGGAGCGACTGACTGAGCCCTATATGACGACCCGCATCCGCGGCACCGGGCTGGGCCTCGCGATCGTCAAGAAGATTGTCGAGGAACATCTGGGCGAGATCGCGTTTCTCGACAGGACCGGGGGCGGAACGCGTGTTCGCATCGCTTTTGACGCCGACCGGTTGGCGGGCATGGCAACTGAGGAGCCGGCGAATGCGACGCCCGGCGACGATGACGAATATGACGAGGAGGTACCTCACTAATGGCGCTTGAAGTGCTGGTAGTCGACGATGAGGCGGACATTCGTGAGCTGGTTTCCGGGGTACTGGAGGATGAAGGTTATGCCGTTCGTTCGGCCGCCGACAGCACGTCGGCGCTAGACGCCATTGACGATCGCCGGCCCAGCCTGGTGCTGCTCGACGTTTGGCTGCAGGGGTCGAAGCTGGACGGCCTCCAGCTGCTCGAACAGATCAAGCGGCGCGACGCCAGCCTGCCGGTGCTGATGATATCCGGGCACGGAAACCTCGACACGGCCGTTGCCGCGATCCGCGAAGGCGCAGTCGATTTCATCGAAAAGCCGTTCAAGGCGGACCGTCTGCTGCACCTTGTCGGCAGGGCCACGGAGACCGACCGACTGCGACGCGAAGTCGCTAACCTGCGCCACCAGCTCGGTCCGGACGATCATCTCGACGGAACATCGGTTGCCATCAACACGGTACGAGCCACGTTGAAGCGGGTTGCTCCGACCGGCAGCCGCGTCATGATTACCGGCCAGGCGGGCGTCGGCAAGGAAATCGCGGCGCGGATGATTCACAATTGGAGCCCGCGGGCCGCGGCGCCCTTCATTGTGCTGTCGGCGGCAATGATGAGCCCGGAGCGGGTCGAGGAAGAGCTTTTCGGCAGCGAGCAGAACGGCGTCTCGAGGCCTGGGCTGTTGGAGCAGGCGCATGGAGGCACGCTGTTTCTCGACGAAATCGCCGACATGCCACAGACCACCCAGGCCAAGATCCTGCGAGTGCTGACCGACCAGAGCTACACCCGTGTCGGAGGCCAGCGGCCAGTCAAGGTCGATGTCCGGGTCCTCTCCGCAACCTCACGCAATCTGGCCGAGGAGATCGCAGCAGGAAGGTTCCGGGAGGATCTCTACTATCGCCTCAACGTGGTCCCCGTCCGAATTCCGCCCTTGAGGGAGCGGCGCGAGGACATTCCGGAACTGGTCAATCATTTCCTGGCCCGCTTCGCATCGGATCGGCGGATTTCGACTCCGGAGCTTTCCAAAGAGGCGATGGCCGCTCTCCAGGCACATGACTGGCCGGGCAATGTTCGGCAGCTCCGCAACATTATTGAGCGGACCCTGATCCTGACACCGGGAGACCGCGTCGGCTGCATCGAAGTCGACCTGCTGCCGCCCGAAATATTGGATTCGCAGGGGTCTGTCGGCGTCGGCGGCCCGTCGCTGGCGATCATGGGCTCTCCATTGCGTGAAGCGCGCGAAAGCTTCGAGCGTGAATATCTCAAAATCCAGATCCGCCGCTTTTCGGGCAACATCTCCCGGACCGCATCGTTCATCGGGATGGAACGATCGGCACTGCACCGGAAGCTGAAGGCGCTCGGCCTAGGCGACAAACGCGATGAGGAATAATAAAAACAATGCCTGATAAATCGCTGAGTTTACAAGATCAGTTCCTGAATTCGATTCGCCGCGCCAAAAGCCCTGTGACCATTTTCCTGGTCAAAGGCGTCAAGTTGCAGGGCGTAGTGACCTGGTTCGATCCTTTCTCGCTTCTGCTGCGGAGGGACGGCAACGCGCAGCTGGTCTACAAGCACGCCATTTCGACCATCATGCCGGCGCAGCCGCCTGCCGACCTAACTCTCGCTGCGGGCGGCGAGGGGGCAAATGGCAAAAAGGCCATGCTGCAGGATCTCTTCCTAAATGCGGCCTCGCGCGAGCATGAGCCGATGACGATTTTCCTGGTGAATGGCGTGATGCTACAAGGTGCAGTCGCCGGATTCGATCAATTTTCGCTGGTGCTGGAACGCGGCGGGCAGGTGCAGCTCGTCTACAAGCATGCCATTTCGACGATGCAGCCTGGGCATCTGCTGAACCTCGCCGGCGAGAGCCAAGCGGAGGACGAGGCCTGAGCGTTTTCAATCGTGCAGACGACCATGGCGTAACTCGCGGCGAGCGTGCCGTCATTGTCGTACCGGAACGAGTGGGCGAGGGGTCCTTGCGCTCGCTTGATGCCAGGATCGACGAGGCAGCCGGTCTTGCCGAGGCGATCGGCATCGATGTGGTCAGCCGCAAGAGCTTCCGCCTGCGGCAAATTCGGCCCTCAAGCTTGTTCGGCAAAGGGCAGGTCGAAGAAATCGCCGAACTGGCTGAGGAGCACGAGGCAAAGCTACTGGTAGTCGACGCGGCGCTGAGTCCGGTCCAGCAGAAAACGCTGGAAGAGGAAACCAGCTGTAAGGTCATCGACCGGACCGGTCTGATCCTGGAGATTTTCGGCGATCGGGCGGCGACGGCCGAGGGGCGCCTGCAGGTCGAGCTGGCCCATCTCGACTATCAGGCTGGACGCTTGGTCCGTAGCTGGACCCACCTTGAGCGCCAGCGCGGCGGCTTCGGCTTTCTCGGCGGCCCGGGCGAAACCCAGATCGAGGCCGACCGGCGGCAGATCCGCGACCGCATGGCCCGCATCCGGCGGGAGCTTGACCAGGTCAGCCGCACCCGCGGGCTGCATCGCGGCCGGCGGCAGCGGGCGCCGTGGCCGGTAATCGCACTGGTCGGTT
>DASTVY010000018.1:0-7029 GCA_035758865.1 Sphingomicrobium sp.
ATATTTTTTGAGCAGCTGCGGAACAATGATCGAAAAGCGGGCGTTTTAGAGGCTGGATAGTGACCTTTTGCCCCCCCGCTCTCGCTATCCGACGAAATGGGCTCGGAATCGCCAACCCTCCCCCCCCCCGGTGGCGTTTCCGAGCCCAAATTTCGTCCGGACGCCGCGGCTTTTCGTGCGGCTCTCCAGTGGGTTAGCCGAATCGCCAAAATCGCAAACTCGTACAGCGCATAGAGCGGTATGAGCATCATCAGCATCGAAACGACGTCGGGCGGCGTCAGAACGGCCGAAACGCCGGCCGCGACCACCACCGCATAGCGGCGTGACTTGGTGAGTTGCTCGCGAGTCACAATTCCCGCCCGCTCCAGGACCATCAGCAGCACGGGGAGCAGGAATGCCACGCCGAACCCGAACAGGAACCGCATGGAAAAGCTCATGTAATTGCCGATCGCCGGTAGGGCTTCTTGGGTCACTCCGCCGACCTCGCCTTCGAAGCCGAGCAGGAACCTGAGCGCCCAGGGCATGGCGACGAAATAGGCAAAGCAGGCGCCGGCAATGAAGAAGAAGGGCGTCATGATCAGGAATGGCAGGAATGCCCGCTTTTCCTTCGCATAGAGTCCCGGCGCAACGAACCGCCACATCTGTGTGGCAATAACCGGAAAGCTGAACATCAAGGCCGCGAAGAAGGCGACTTTCACCTCGACGAAGAACGCTTCGAAGATGTCCGTGTAAATCAGCTTGCCTTGGCCCGCGGCGAGCAGCGGTTGCACCAAAACGGCGAAGATCGGCCTGGCGAAATAGAGGCAGATGAAGAACCCGACCGCGATTGCGACGACGCACCATAGCAAGCGGCGGCGAAGCTCAATCAAATGCTCGAGCAGGGGGGCCTTGGTTTCGTCGATGTCGCTGATCATGGCAGCGGCCGCTCTTCGGGCGGCGTCTGATCCTCGTCCGGTGCGGCCGGCGCTTCAAGCGGCAATCCCGGCTGGACATCGGCTGGCGGCAGGGACGTCATGACGGGTTGCGGTTCCACATAGGTCGCGTCCGCCGGAAACTGCTTCATGATCTGCTCATTCTGCTCCCGCCAGGTCTTCTCCATTTCCTCCAGTTCCGCCTCGCGGATCACATTTTCGATGCCGGAAGTGAAATGGCGCGCGTAGCCGCGAATCTTCCCGACCCAGCGGCCGACCATCATCATGACGCGCGGAAGCTCCTTCGGCCCGATGAACAACAGGGCCAAGACCGCCACGACGAGCAGTTCGCTGGTATCGACGCCGAACATCGGCGGACTCTAGCAGATTCCGGTCGCGTTTACTGGCGCGACTGGTCTTCGGTCGGCGTCGGCGACGGTTCGGCCGGGCGGCTGGGCGTAATGTCGATCGGCGTTTGACCTGGCTGTGGCGGGATTTGCTTCGGTTCGGCCGGCTTGTCGTCATCGGCCAGGCCCTGCTTGAAGCTCTTGAGGCCCTTGGCCACGTCGCCCATCATGTTGGAGAATCGGTTGCCGCCGAACAGCAGCAGGACGATGACCGCGAAAATCAGGATATGCCAAAGGCTGAAACCGCCCATGTGGAAACTCCGGTAAATGGCTTTGGGGCTTACTTAGTCGTCCTCGCCGTCAGTTTCTAGCTGAAGCTGAAAAACGGACTCGTCCAAGGGATCCAGCAGGCCGGCTGCCTTGAGATCGTCGATCCCCGGCAGGTCGCGTCGCGACGACAGCCCGAAATGGGTCAGGAAATCCGGGGTCGTCGCATAAAGCAGCGGGCGGCCTGGGGTTTCTCTGCGCCCGGCAGTGCGAACCCAGCCCGCCTCCATCAGCACGTCAAGCGTCCCCTTGCTGATCTGCACTCCGCGGATCGCCTCGATTTCGGCGCGGCTGACGGGCTCATGATAGGCGATGATCGCCAGCGTCTCGGTTGCTGCCCGGGACAGCCGCCGGGCATCTTCGCGGGTCCGGCGGAGGATGTGCGCGAGGTCCGGCGCGGTCTGGAAATGCCATCGCCCGCCGCGCTCGACCAGTTCGATGCCATGGCCGGCATATCGCTCGGCGAGGCTTGCAAGCGCGGCCTCGACATCTCCTTCGCCGACATAGGATGCGATGTCCTCGACGGTGAGCGGAGTTTCGGACGCGAAGATCGCGGCTTCGACGGAGCGCTCGAACTCATCCACTACGCCGCCGCCTTCCGGACAAGAATTTCGCCGAAAATTTCTTCCTGTTCGATCTGCAGGCGGCCCTGCCGCGCCAGCTCCAGCGCGGCGACGAAACTGCTGGCCAATGCCGACTTGCGATATTGCGGGTCGCTGGTGACGGGCAGGAACGCTTCCAATGTCGTCCAGTCGAGCGCCTGTCCGAGCAAGGCCGCAACGCGCTGGATCGCGTCTTCCAGGGTCATGACGGCGCGATGCGCCACCACATGCATCGCGGGGGCAGTCCGCGCCTTGACCCGCCCATAGGCGGCGAACATCTCGAACGGGGTCACCTGCCAGGCGGACTTGCGAACCAGCTTCAGACCTTCCGGTTCGCCGCGCGCGAAGACGTCCCGGCCAAGCCGATCGCGGCCCATCAGCCGTGCGCCGGCATCGCGCATCGCGTCGAGCCGCTGAAGCCGAAGCTGGAGCCGCATCGCCAGTTCCTCGGGCGACGGATCGACCGAAGGGTCCTTGGGAAGAAGTAGGCAACTTTTGAGATAGGCGAGCCATGCCGCCATCACCAGATAATCGGCAGCGATCTCCAGTCTGAGGCTTCGCGCATTCTCGATATAGGCAAGATATTGCTCGACCAGGGCGAGGATCGAGATCTGATGAAGATCGACCTTCTGCTGGCGGGCAAGGCTTAGGAGCAGGTCGAGCGGCCCCTCCCAGCCATCAAGGCTGAGGTTCAGCGCCTCGTCTTCGGGCACTGGCGCAATGAACAGTTCGTCGCTTTCCATGCCCCTAATCCGTCATTGCGAGCGTAGCGAAGCAATCCAGCAGTGCAACTGGATTGCCGCGTCGCTACGCTCCTCGCAATGACGATCAGACAAGGGCAAGCAGCGCATCCCGCTTGGCGACGGCCTCGGCAAAGTCCATTTCGTCGTCGGGTGTGAAGCGCATCGCCATGGCCCGGGCGAGCCTCGAGGCGCCTTCGGCCGAAATTTCACCGACCGCATCGGCGACCAGCAGCATATTCTCCATCTTGCCGTCGCAGTGCAGCGCGACGTCGCAACCCGCCGCGACGCACGCCGCGGCGCGCCGGCCATGGTCGCCGGCCAGTGCTTCCATTCCGATGTCGTCGCTCATCAGGAAACCGTCGAAGCCGATCCGCTGCCGGATGATTTCCTGGATGATGAATGGCGATTGCGAAGCGGGCCGCTCGGCATCCCACGCCGTGTAGACGATGTGGCTGGTCATCCCCATCGGCGCCTCGCGCAGCCGTTCGAACGGCTCCAGATCGATGGTCAGCTCCTCTTCGGTCGCATCGACCACAGGGAGCTCATGATGGCTGTCGACCAGCGCCCGCCCATGTCCCGGAATATGCTTGATGACGCCAAGCGTGCCGGCGCTTCGAAGTCCTTCCAATATGGCCTTGCCGAGCGACGCGACCTGCATCGGATCGGATCCCAGCGCCCGGTCGCCGATAATGTCGGTGGCGCCCGGCTGGCGAACATCCAGCATCGGCAGGCAATCGACGTTGACGCCCGCTTCGTGGAGCATCAGGCCGAGTGCCCGCGCATTAACCCGCGCCGCCTCGATCGCGCTGGAAGGGGCGAGCTGATAGAGCTGGTCGAACGCTTCGCCGCTTGGAAAGGTCGGCCATTCCGGCGGCCGCATCCGGGCCACCCGGCCTCCCTCCTGATCGATCAGGATCGGCACTTCGTCATGGCCTTCGAGGTCGCGGATCGAGTCAGTCAGTCCGCGCAACTGTTGTCGAGATGCAATATTTCGCTTGAACAAAATATAGCCTGCCGGCTTGGCATCGCGAAAGAACGCCGCTTCGTCCGCAGTCAATTCTTCCCCGGAGAGTCCGTAAATTGCGGCCTGCATTACTGGACGACCATACAGCTTTCACCGGCGGCCCGGAGGGCGGCGCATGCAGCCTTGGTCTGCTCCGACGACCCTGACGCACGCAGGCGGTGCATCGGCTTTCCATTCACGGTCGCCGTTACCACGACCTTGTTGAGCGCCGCGACTGTAGGGAAGCGGCCGGAAAGGAGCTTCCACGCCGTGTCCGCCTTTACGGTAGAGGCATAGGCGCCAAGCTGGATGGTGGGGCCGGATGGCGTCGCCGGCGACGGAGCTGCGGCATTATCGGGCGCAGGCTCCTTGATTTCCTTCGGCGGGATTTTCTTGGGCGGAACGGCGGGCTGGGCGGTCTCGACCGGCAAGGGGGTCATCTCTTGCGGAAGCTTTCGAACGTCGAGTGCGGCGTCTGGATCCTCTCCCGCACTGGTCGAATAGGCCGTCTCGCTGTCACCGGCGACATCGAGGCCGCCAGGATCGGTCGGCTTCACCTTGTAGGGGCCGGGTTCGGCCTTGATCAGAACCGGCGCCCCGCCCGGCGATGGATCCTGGCGTCCAACCCAGAACATGGTTCCGGCGACGATCGCGCCGGCCAGTAATACGAGAAGCAAGGCGACGAGCATCTTGCGCGCCGAAATTGCCCGGGGCCCGTCCTCATTTTCGACGGCCTCCAGCCAGGGCAATGCATCGCCGTCATAGGCTCGCGCGTCGCTCATGCTTGTGACTCTCCCCGTAACTGCAAGGTCATAGTAGGGGCTGGCCGCAGAAGATGGGAGAGGCGAAACGCCAAATATTTGAAGCTTACGCCACGGTGCAGGCGCGGCCGATCGACTTCAGGTTGCTGCACAGCTGTTTGGCATGCTTCTTCGACGGCGTTCCGAGCTGCAGCCGGTAGAAGCGCTTGGTGCGGATCGTAATCGCCTCGATGCTCTTGGGCATGGTGACGAGGTAGGTGTAGTCGCGAATGGCGCTCTTCCACGCTGCCTCGGCCTGCGCCTGGGTCAAATAAACACCCAATTGCACGGTCTTTCCCCGGACCACCTGGGCGCTGGGGTCAACGGCGGGCCGCGGCGGATCGGGCGGAAGAGGCAGGTCTGCGATCGCCAGCGCAGCTTCGGAGGCAACTACTTCCGTCTCGGTGCCCTCTTCGGCTTGGCCTTTCACGACTTCGCGGTAAGCAGCACGGGTCGGAATTGCCTGAATCCTGCGCCGCGGCAGCGCTGCTGGCCGTCGAACGGCCGGCTCCGGCATCGCCGTCTTGAACGGTTCTTCGCTGACCTGGAGAGGCGGCAGGACGATCTGGGGCTGCATGTCCGCCGGCGCCGGCAAGGTCACGCGAGCTTCGGTCGCCGGCTCAGTCGACCGATCCGGAATCAGGTCTCTAGTCAGAAGCGTAACAACCGCCACCAGGCCGATCGCGCCGATCGCCGTTGCAACCCCCGACCTGCGGTTCGATTTCTTCCGAGCCGGAGTGCGATAGGGCTCGAGCCAGGGAAGCCGGTTCGCGTCCCTCACCACCCCCGCGTCGGCCATCAGCGCATCTCCTCGGCGGCCTCCACTCCCATTAGCCCGAGGCCATTCTTGATAATCTGCCCAATTCCGCGCGCCAGTTCCAGCCGCGCGCGAGAAAGTTGTGGATTATTTTCAAGGAGAAAGCGCCTCTCCGGATCGTCGTTGCCGCGGTTCCACAGCGCATGAAGTGCGGCCGCCAAGTCATAGAGATAGAAGGCAACCCGGTGCGGCTCATGGGCCAGGGCTGCACCCTCGACGACGCGTGGGTATTGGGACCCAAGCTTGACCAGCGCCAATTCTTCACCGTCGAGCAGCGACAAGTCCGCCTTTGCCTCGAGCGAGAGGCCGGCCTCCGCTGCCTTTCGCTGCAGCGAGCTGATCCGCGCATGGGCGTACTGGACGTAGAAGACAGGGTTGTCCTTCGACGCTTCGACAACCTTGGCGAAGTCGAAATCGAGCATGGAGTCGGTTCGCTTGGTCAGCATCATGAAACGGACCACGTCCTTGCCGACTTCCCGGACCACGTCGGCCAGCGTGACGAAATTGCCGGCGCGCTTCGACATTTTGATCGGCTCGCCGGCCCGCAGCAGCTTGACCATCTGGATGATCTTGACGTCCAGGTCGACCCGGCCGTCGGTCAACGCCGTCACTGCCGCCTGTACCCGCTTGACCGTGCCGGCATGGTCGGCGCCCCAGATGTTGACCAGATGGTCGGCACTCTCAGCCTTCTTGAGATGATAGGCGGCGTCGGCCCCGAAATAGGTCCAGCTTCCGTCCGACTTCCTCATCGGCCGATCCTGGTCGTCGCCGAATTGGCTCGACTTGAACAAAGTCAGCTCGACCGGCTCCCATTCGTCATGCGGATCAAGGCTCTTCGGCCGCTCCAGTTGGCCCTCATAGACCAACCCCTTGGAGCGCAGATTGTCCATTGCCTCCTCTACCTTGCCGGTGGATTGAAGCTCGGCTTCCGAAGCGAAAATGTCATGGTGAATGCCGAGCAGGCCAAGGTCATGGCGAATGAGGTCGAGCATTGCCGCGACCGTCTTCTGCTTGAACAGCTGCAGCCACTCGTTTTCCGGCTTGCTGACCCACTGGTCGCCATATTCGGCGGCCAGGATCGCGCCGACCGGCTTCAGATAGTCGCCGGGGTAAAGGCCTTCCGGGATCTCCCCGATGTCCTCACCCAGCGCTTCGCGGTAGCGCAGGTGTGCGGAGCGGGCGAGCGTATCGACCTGACTTCCGGCATCGTTGACATAATATTCCTTGGTGACCCGAAAACCCGCCGCCTCCAGCAGTCGCGCGAGCGCGTCGCCGACCACCGCGCCGCGGCAATGGCCCATGTGCATCGGTCCGGTCGGGTTGGCGGAGACATATTCCACGTTCACCCGCTCATTGTTTCCGATCTTGGACAGGCCGTATCGTTCGCCCTCGCCAAGGATCTCAATTAACTCGTCGCGCCAGCTTTCCTCGCCCAGGCGAAGGTTGATGAAGCCGGGGCCGGCAATATCGACGCTGGTC
>DASTVY010000068.1:0-10770 GCA_035758865.1 Sphingomicrobium sp.
GAGGGGGAGGATTTGGCAGCCTGGTACCGTTTCCGGACCCAATCCTCATAACCGCCGGCCACGATGTCGACTTTGCCCGAGCCATCGAGGCCGAGGGTCACGGTCACCGTCTTGTCGAGGAAGTCGCGGTCGTGGCTGACGATCAGGACCGTCCCCTCATAATCGGCGATCACTTCCTGGAGGAGGTCGAGCGTCTCAAGGTCGAGGTCGTTGGTGGGTTCGTCGAGCACCAGCAGGTTGGACGCCCGAGCGAACTCCCGTGCCAGCAACAAGCGGGACCGCTCGCCCCCTGACAGCGAACCGATGGGTGCCTCAGTTAGCGAAGGATCGAACAGGAATTCCTTCAGATAGCCCTTGATGTGCTTCTTGTGGCCTCGGACCTCGATCCAGTCGCCACCTTCGGCCAGCACATCGCGAACGCGCTTTTCCGGGGACATCAGCTTGCGCTGCTGGTCGATGACGATTCCGGACAGAGTCTTGGCCTGGGTGACCGTTCCGGAGTCCGGCTTCAGCTCGCCGGTCAGAAGCTTCAGCAGCGTGGTCTTGCCTGTGCCGTTGGCACCGACCAGGCCGATGCGGTCGCCGCGCTGAATTCGGAGCGTGAAGTCGCGGATGATCTCGCGCCACGTTCCATCTTTGGCGCCGAAACCCTTCGACACAAGGTCGGCATCGATCACCGTCTTGGTCTTCACATCGTCCTTGACCAGGCCAAGCTTGGCGCCTCCGGCGGGCCCCAGCATGGCTGCCCGTTGCGCCCGCATCTCATTGAGCTTGGCGAGCCGCCCCTGGTTACGCCGGCGGCGCGCGGTCACGCCGCGCTGAAGCCAATGCAGCTCGAGAGCCAGCTTCGCATCCAGCTTTTCGGCGGCCCTCTGCTCCTCGGCATAGACGGCTTCGGTCCAGGCTTCGAAGCCGCCGAAGCCGATTTCGGCCCGTCGCATATTGCCGCGATCGAGCCACAGGCAACTACGGGTGAGGCGGTTGAGGAATGTGCGGTCATGGCTGATGACGATGAAGGCGCCTTTGAAGCGCTGAAGCCAGTCCTCAAGCCAGTCGATCGCGCCGAGATCGAGATGGTTGGTTGGCTCGTCCAGCATGAGAACGTCGGGGTCCTGCGCGAGCGCCCGGACAATTGCCGCCCGCCGCCGCTCGCCGCCGCTAGCGGTGGCGACGTCTCGTGCAAGGTCGATCCCGATCTGATGCGCGATCGCCGCTGCCTCATGGGCCGCAGGCGCGTCCTCGCCGGCCAGCACCCATTCCTCGAGCGTGCCATGACCCGTCATCACCGGGTCCTGCTCAAGCAGCACAACCTTCGTCCCCGGCACGATCTTGCGCGTGCCTTCATCGGTATCGACCAGGCCGGTGAGGCATTTCAGCAATGTTGTCTTGCCTGCTCCATTGCGGCCGATCAGCGCCAGCCGGTCGCGGGGCCCGACAAAAATGTCGAGATTGCGGAACAGCCAGCCTTCGCCTTGGATCAGGCCAAGGTCCTCATAGGACAAAATTGGGGGTGCCATCGTCGCGCCCCCTAGCCTAGGTTGTTCTGGCCGTCACGGGGGTGGAGGCGAATGATGAACGCCACGCAACCAGTGCATTCATAGCTTGTTCAATGGATTTCGCTTAGTCAGACCAGCGAAAGATTAGCCGATGAGCCTGTATCGTACCCTTCTCCTATCGCTCTGCGTCGCCTCGGCTGTCGCAACGCCGGCGCTTGCCCGGCCGAAGGGCGAGATCGCACGCCTTGCCTGGGACGACCGTCCGCGCGACCAGGATCGCGCCTTCCGCGCGCAGAGGGAGGGCCGCTCCATGCCGCTGCCTCAGATCGAACGGCGAGTCATTCCGCACATGGGCGGAGCGGATTATCTCGGCCCTGAGATGCGCGGCTCCAATGTCCGCATGAAATTCCTCGATCGCGGCAAGGTGATCTGGGTCGATGTCGACCCCAAGACCGGCCGCATCATCAACAAGTCGGACGACTGAGACTTTCAACGTCATTGCGAGCGTAGCGAAGCAATCCAGATCTCTGGATTGCCGCGTCGCCCCGCATCAAGTCCGGGGTCCTCGCAATGACGATCCTCCCAAATTGATATTCCTCTTGCGCGACAGTGTCGTTGCGCACAAGCAACCGTTCAGCTTCGCGCGTGTTTGTGTCAGCGAACGATATTTCGAGGAATGACTTCATGCGCGTGTTGATCGTCGAGGACGAACCCAATCTGGGCCGCCAACTCCGCTCGACCTTGGAGGGCGCGGGATATGCCGTAGACCTCGCTACGGACGGCGAGGACGGTCATTATCTGGGATCGACCGAAAGCTATGATGCGGTGGTGCTCGACCTTGGCCTGCCCGAGGTCGACGGCCTGACCGTACTTGATCGCTGGCGCAAGGAAGGCCGCAAGATGCCGGTCCTGGTCCTGACGGCCCGCGATAGCTGGTCGGACAAGGTCGCCGGCCTCGACGCCGGAGCCGACGACTATCTGGCCAAACCGTTCCAGACCGAGGAGCTGATCGCGCGGTTGCGTGCCCTCATCCGCCGCGCCGCGGGCGTTGCATCGTCGGAACTGATTGCTGGCGATATCCGGCTCGACACAAGATCCGGCAAGGTCACCAAGGCTGGGGAACCGGTCAAGCTGACGGCCCAGGAATATAAGCTGCTGTCCTACCTGATGCACCACAAGGGCAAGGTGGTCAGCCGCACCGAGCTGATCGAACATATCTATGATCAGGACTTCGATCGCGACAGCAACACCATCGAAGTATTCGTGACGCGCATCCGCAAGAAGCTGGGTGCCGATGTGATCACCACCATCCGCGGCCTGGGCTACAGCCTCGAGGATCCTGGCACTTGAATGAGGCGGCCGCCAATGAAGCGGCGGTGAAGGTCAGGGAGCGCCGCGGCGGGTCGTTGACGCGGCGGATGATCACCGTCGCCGCACTGTGGATCGGCGCTCTCCTGCTCATCGGCGGATATGCGTTGGACCGCGTCTTGAGCCGCGGGATCGTCCAGAATTTCGACCAGCAATTGGAATATGTTCTGAACGCCATGATCGGCGCGTCGGAAATCGGGCCGGAGGGCGAAGTGCGCTTCTCCCGGCCGCCGGCCGACCAGCGGTTCCTGGAACCATATTCGGGCGCGTATTTCCAGATCAGCGGCAAAGGACAGGAAGTGTTCCCGTCCCGATCCCTGTGGGATCGTCGGCTGCGGGTCGACGAAGCGCATAACGACGTCGAGCTTCACAAGCGCGACAGCTTCGAATTCGAAGGCGAACCGCTGCGCATCCTCGAGCGCGATGTGATCCTGCCCGGATCCGACGTCCGCTGGCGGTTCCAGGTCGCACAGTCGCGCGAGGCGATCGACGGCCAGATCCGCGAGCTTCGCTCCACGCTGGTCAGGAGCTTTGTCGCGCTCGGCATTGGGCTGCTCGTCCTCGCAGCACTGCAGGCCATTTACGGACTTTGGCCGCTACGCCGCGTCCGCCGCGAGGTGTCCGCAATCCGCAGCGGAATGCAGACCCGCATCGCAGAAGATTTCCCACGGGAAGTCGAACCGCTGGTCGATGAGATCAACGAGCTGCTAGCCCACAGCGAAGCCCAGGCCGAAGAAGCACGGCGACATGCCGGCAATCTTGCCCATGCACTGAAGACGCCGCTGACCGTCATCACCAATGCCGCGACGGCCCATGCCGGCGATCTCAACGACACCGTCATCCGCGAGGCCTCGGTCATGCGGCGGCAGGTCGACCATCACCTGGCCCGTGCCCGCGCCATCGGCCGGCGAGCGTCGGCCCAGGCGCGTGCGGCCGTATGGGAAAGCGCGGAAGCGGTCGAGCGGGCGGTTTCGACGCTTTATTCCCATGTCACGATCGATCTTGTCGGAGCCAAGGATCCGCAAGTCCGCGTGGAGCGGCAGGACCTGGACGAAATGCTTGGCAACCTGGTCGAAAATGCAGCGAAGTACGGGCATGGCCGGGTCTTCATTACCGTCGAGCCACCTGCGAACGGACGGGTAACCATCCAGATCGAGGATGATGGACCGGGGATTGCGGAAGAAGCACGCAAGGAACTTTTCGCGCGCGGGAAGCGGCTCGATACCACGGGCAAGCCAGGCACCGGACTCGGCCTGGCGATCGTCCGGGATGTTGCCGAAATTTACGGGGGCACAATCGCCCTCGACGAAAGCGAAGATTTGGGTGGATTGCTGGTCAGCCTGACCCTGCCGGAAGCGCCGAAGCTGTTCACCGCCTGACCATTCATCGAAAGGGGCTTGGAAGTTGCACCGCGAACATTAGGTTCGCGCGCTACAGTTTAGGGTAAGGGGCTGATTCCATGTCGAAAAAATTCCTGCTTCTGGCGGCTGCGTCAGTTTTGATCGTGACTCCAGCAACGGCCCGCAACGGCCAGCCGACCTTTGCGCCATGGGGCGTCGACCTCACTGCCATGGACAGGACGGTGAAGCCCGGCGACAATTTCTTCCAATATGTCAACGGCACCTGGGCCAAGCGGACCGAGATTGCGCCCGACCGTACCTTCGTCGGCATTGATTCCGTTCTAAACGACCAACTCGATAGCGACGTGCGCGACATCGTCGAAGACATGGCGAAAGACAGCGCCAGCTCAGGCCGGATCGGCCAGCAAATCGGCGACTTCTACGCGAGCTGGATGGACGAAGCATCGATCACTGCCAAAGGCACCGCTCCATTGAAGCCCCACCTCGATAAGATCGCAGCGGCCAAGGACAAGGGTGAGCTGGTCGAGCTGTTTGCAACCATCGGCTATCCCTCGCCGATCGGCATGGCCATCTACCCCGACCTGTCGGATCCGACCCGCTACGGTGTCTATGCGGGGCAGGCCGGACTCGGCATGCCGAACCGCGACTACTACCTGCTCGAAGGCGCGAAATATGACGCCTACCGGACAGCTTATAAGGCTTACATCGCCCGCATCGAGCAGCTTGCGGGAATCCCCGATGCGGCAGCCAAGGCGGACAAGATCTTCGCGCTGGAGACGGCCATCGCCAAGGTCCACTGGAAGCCGGAAGACAGCCGCGACGTCAGCAAAATCTACAATCCGATGGACATTGCGAAGCTGCAGGCTTTCGCTCCTGAGATCGACTGGAAGCGCGGTCTGGCGAAATCGGGTTTGGCCAATGTCTCGACCGTGGTGGTCACCGAAACGACCGCGGTCCAGGAGATCGCCAAGCTGGTCGAGAGCGTGCCGCTCGAAACGTGGAAGGATTATATGGCCTTCCACTTCATCAGCTCCCACGCATCCTACCTGCCCAAGCAATTCGACCAGGCACGGTTCGATTTCTATTCGAAGACGCTGCGCGACGTTCCCAACCAGCGCGACCGGTGGAAACGCGGCGTCGACCTGGTCAACGGAGCGCTTGGCGAGGCCGTGGGGCAAATCTACGTCCAGCGCCACTATCCGCCGGAAGCCAGCCGGCAGATGGGCGAGCTGATTGATAATTTCCGGTCGGCGCTGGCGGACAAGATCCAGAACAACAGCTGGATGGACGCGGCGACCAAGAAGGAAGCGCTGGCCAAGCTTGGGACCTTCGACCCGCGCACCGGCCACCCGTCCAAATACATCGATTATTCGAGCCTGGCGGTCGACCGATCCGACCTGTTCGGCAATGTCCTGCGCTCCGAGAAGTTCGATTGGGAGCTATTGCTTGAACGGATGAAGAAGCCGGTTGACCGGACGCTGTGGGGAATGACCCCGCAGACCAACAACGCCTATTACGACCCGACGCAGAACCAGATCACCTTCCCGGCCGGGATCCTGCAGCCGCCCTATTTCGATCCCGACGCGGACGCGGCCGCCAACTATGGCAGCATCGGCGCGACAATCGGCCACGAGATCGGCCACGGCTTCGACGACCAGGGGCGCAAATTCGACGGATCGGGCAAGCTACGCGACTGGTGGACCGAGGCCAGCGCCAAGCAATATGACGCCCGAGCATCGAAGCTGGTGAAGCAATATGATGCCTATGAGCCGATCCCGGGCGTGCATATCAAGGGCCAGCTGACGCTGGGCGAGAATCTAGGCGACCTCGGCGGCCTGGAAGTCGCCTATTCCGCCTATCGCCGCTACGTCGCCAAGCATGGCGAGCCGCCGGTGATCAACGGAATGACCGGCGACCAGCGCTTCTTCATCGCCTATGGCTATAGCTGGCAGCGCAAGAACCGCGAGGGCGCGCTGCGTGCCCAACTGCTGGCCGACGAACATTCGCCCGCCGAATATCGGGTCAACGGCGTCGTCCGGAACATGGATGAATGGTACAAGGCGTTTAACGTCAAGCCGGGCGACAAGATGTACCTGCCGCCTGAGGAGAGGGTACGCATCTGGTAGCGAAAGGCTAGGAAAACAGCCGCTGTCCGGCTAGGGGGGCGGCCGTGAGCACCGCAACGATCCATCAATTGGGTGACAAGCGCGCCCCATCGCTCGATCCGATGATGGCGCTGACCGCGGCCGACATGAACGCGGTCAACGCCGTGATCCTGGAGCGCATGCAGTCCAAGATCGCGATGATCCCCGAGCTTGCGGGCCATTTGATTGCTGGCGGCGGCAAGCGGATGCGGCCGATGCTGACCCTCGCGAGCGCATCGCTGCTCGATTACACCGGTGCGCGGCACCACAAGCTGGCTGCGGCAGTCGAATTCATTCACACCGCGACACTGCTTCACGACGACGTCGTCGACGGGTCGGGCATGCGCCGTGGCAAGCGCACAGCCAACATGATCTGGGGCAATCCGGCGAGCGTTCTGGTCGGCGACTTCCTGTTCTCGCGCGCGTTCGAGCTGATGGTCGAGGATGGCAGCCTGAAGGTGCTGCGCATCCTCAGCCATGCATCGGCGGTCATCGCCGAGGGCGAGGTCGACCAGCTCACCGCGCAGCGGCAGATCGATACCAGCGAAGAGCATTACCTGCAGATCATTAACGCCAAGACCGCCGCCCTGTTCGCTGCCGCCTGCCGGATTGCGCCGGTGGTCGCCGAGGCCGGCGAGGAAGCCGAGGAAGCGCTGGAATCCTACGGCCGCTACCTTGGAGTTGCGTTCCAGCTGGTCGACGACGCGATCGATTATTCGTCGGACGAAGAAACCATGGGCAAGGGCCAGGGCGACGATTTCCGCGACGGCAAGGTCACCCTACCCGTCATCCTCGCCAATTCGCGCGGCTCGGCCGATGATCGCGCCTTCTGGAAAGCCGCGATGCAGGGCGATCGCAATTCCGACGACGACCTGGCCCACGCCACGAAGCTGATCGTTGAATCCGCAGCTCTTTCCGACACGCTCGAGCGGGCGCGCCATTATGGCCGCCGCGCGATCGACGCCCTAGCGATCTTCCCGGCAAGCCGCGCCAAGGCGGCGTTGACCGAAGCCGTCGAATTCGCGGTAGCGCGCGCCTACTGAACGCCCGGCTCGCAAACTTTTGGCCTTCCCAGTCGTTATGATTGCGGAGGTGAAACATGCCATCCCTGTGGAAAGCCGAGTTCGAGCCCCTTCCCTACGCGCCGCTTGACCGAGACGCCGAATGCGACCTGGTCGTCATCGGAAGCGGCATCGCGGGGCTGTCGTCGGCATTCGAGGCCGCGCGCTTCGGCACCAAGGTCATCGTCATCGACCGTGGCGACATCAGTGGCGGGATGACCGCTCGGACGACCGCGCATCTCGTTGCCGAAATCGACGACCGATATTTCGACCTGATCGAGGCAGTCGGCGAGAAGGACGCCCGGCTCTATCATGAGAGCCAGGTTGCCGCGATTACCCGCATCGAAACGATCTGCAAGGAAGAGGGAATCGAAGCCGATTTCGAGCGATTGCCCGGCTATCTCGTCGGCGCGTCTTCGCAGGATCAGGAAGAATTGAGTCGGGAATTCGATGCATGCCAAAAGCTGGGTGTCGACGTCGACTGGAGCGACGAGTCACCAGTGCGGCTTCCATCCGGGACCAAGGCGCTGAAATTCCCGAACCAGGGCCGCTTCCACCCGCTCAAATATTGTGCGGGGCTGGCGCTCGCCATCCAGAAGCGCGGCGGACAATTGTTCGGCCATACCGCCTATGTCGGTCACGATGAGACGGACGAGGTCATTACCATCAATACTGACGCCGGCCATAAAATCCGAGCTGGAGCAGCGCTGTTCGCCACCAATGTGCCGGTCAACGATCGCGTCAAGGTGCACACCAAGCAGGTACCGATGCGCACCTATGTGGTCGCCGCCAAAGTGCCTTCCCGAAGCGTCGAGGACGCGCTCGTCTGGGACACGCTTGTGCCTTACCACTATGTCCGGCTGCAGCCTGCCGGCGATGGCCAGGACTGGTTGATCGTCGGTGGCGAGGATCATCGTAGCGGCACCGCCAACGACATGGAGGACCGTTTCGAAAAGCTGGAAAGCTGGGCGCGCGAGCGCTTCCCGCAATTCGCCCGAGCCGAGCATCGCTGGTCCGGCCAGGTGATGGAGCCGGTCGATTTCATGCCTTATTCCGGCCGCGACGGTTCCGACCGCATATACATCCACAGCGGCGACAGCGGGCAAGGGATGACCAACGGGGTGGCGGGAGCGCTCAACTTCATTGCCCTATATCGCAACGACAAAGCGCATTTCGGCCAGCTGTTCGAACCGTCCCGCAAGCCCAAAGCCGGCCTGACGTTGGGCGAATATGTGAAAGGCCAGGGGCCCGTGGTCGCCAATCTGGGCGAATATCTCAGCGCCGGCGAAGTGACCGACGTGGAGGAAATCGCGCCGGGCGAAGGAGCAATCGTCCGCCGCGGGCTTGCCAAACATGCAGTCTATCACGGCGAGGACGGGGTGTTCGTCGAGCGCAGCGCGGTCTGCACCCACGTCGGCTGCATCGTCCATTGGAACGGCTTCGAGAAATGCTGGGACTGTCCCTGCCATGGGTCGCAATTCCTGCCCGACGGGACGGTCATCAACGGCCCGGCGATCAGCCCGCTGGCGAAAGTGGACCAGCCGGCGGAACGGGATCGGGAATTGCACGAGGCCAAATAGCCAGTGCCGCGCCTGAAGGTCTTCCAGACGACAAGCGGAATCCATGATCATGTGGTGGCCGCTCCAAGCAGGCCGGCAGCGCTCAAGGCCTGGGGCGCAAGGACCGACCTCTTCTCCATGGGGGTCGCCAGCGAAGTCACCGATGAGAAGATCAAGGAGAAAGCGCTCGAACATCCGGGCAAAGTCATTCGCATCAGCCGTTCGGGCGGCAGTGAAGAGGTTCGTCTACCGAAACAGAAAAGCATTCGCCGGCCAATGCGGCCGAGCCGGGCAAGGCTTGATGAGGCCGAAAAGCGTCTGGCCGAGCTGAAAGAAAAACAGAAGGGGGAATTGGATGCTGTCGAAGGCAAGTTGCGAGCGCTGGAGAGGAAACGTGACGAGTTGAACAAGCGGCACGCCAAATTGCGAGCGGCCGCAGAGGAGAAGGTCGAGCGTGCCAGCGATGATTATCGTGCGGCGCTCGATGATTGGCCCGACGAATGATGCGCCGGAGGTTCGTCAGGCCCTGACAGCCAATCGTGCCTCACCAGCTTGGATTGCGCCAGCAGCGAGACGAGGAACGCCGTGGACCAGCCGAGCATGATCACGCCGGCGGCTCCCTCGATCGCTCCGAGGATGCGCCAGTTCTTCGCGACCAGTACGTCGCCATAGCCGATCGAGGCATATGTCACGGTTGAAAAATATAGCGACTGCTCGAAGTCAGCGGCTGCGCCCAAGATCAGATAAAGGCCGGCAAACATCCAAATTTCGACCGTATGGATGGCAAAGATTCCGATCGAAGCGCCGAGTAGCAGGGTGATCGGCCTCAAATGCTCGTAAACCGGAAGCCAGCTGCGGGCGCGCAGGATGCGCACCAGCACCCCGAGTCCAATCAAATGGACGAAAACCGTTGTGACCACCATCGCACTAGCGAGGGTCAGCTGGATTAGCAGCGATGACACGTCCGTCTCCCCATAACCGAGCGCCAGCGTAGGACCATCATGTTCCTGGGCGGATAAGGGAATTCCCTGATGGGATTGACCCCTCGATCTGGGGAAAAATGTAGCGATGAAGAAGATTTTTGCTGGCCTTCTGCTGCTCATTGCGTCGCCCCAGGTGTCGGTGGCCCAGCAGGTCGATCTTGGCGGCCGGCCGGTGCTTCAGACCGTCGCCACGCTCAAACCTGGTCAATTCGTATGGAATCCCGAAGCGGCTCCGGAAGGTCCGGCGCTGCTGGTGGTGAACCTCGCCACCCAGCGCGCCGTCCTGTTCCGGAACGGCGTTCCGATCGGCGCATCGACCGTGTCTTCAGGCAAGCCCGGCTATGAAACGCCCACCGGCGTCTTCACCGTGCTCGAAAAGAAGAAGGAGCATTATTCGAAGACCTATGACAATGCGCCGATGCCCAACATGCAGCGGCTGACATGGAAAGGGATCGCGCTGCACGCCGGCAATTTGCCGGGATACCCTGCCTCGCACGGCTGCATCCGCCTGCCGATGCAATTCTCCAGCCTGCTGTTCGGAGCGACCAAACTCGGGATGACGGTGATCATCACCAGCTTCCCGGTCTCACCGGAGCAGTCCGCGACGCCGGACATGGCCGGGCCGATCGCTCCGACCGCCACCACCCTCGCCCGCGCCCCATATGAATGGCATCCGGAACGGTCGGCCTCGGGCCCTGTTTCGGTCATCATCAGCGTAGCCGACCAGCGCGCGACGGTCCTGCGCAACGGGACCGAGATCGGCTCGGCCCCGGTACGCGTGACTGGTCCGGTCAATGG
>DASTVY010000104.1:0-7200 GCA_035758865.1 Sphingomicrobium sp.
GATCGACACCAACATCACCGGCCTGGTGGCACTGACGCGGATCCTCTTGCCGGGACTGATCGAGCGCAAGGGCGCGGTCATCAACCTATCGTCAGTGGCTGCGACCTATCCCTATCGTGGGGGCTGCGTTTATGCGGGGACGAAGGCTTTCGTCCGCCAATTCTCGCTCGGACTTCGCTGCGACCTGCACGGCACCGGAGTTCGCGTAACCTCGATCGAACCCGGCATGGTCGAAACCGAATTCACCATTGTCCGGACGGGCGGCGACAAGGCCGCCAGCGACGCGCTGTATGCCGGAGTGGACCCCATGACGGCTGACGACATTGCCGACACCATCTGGTGGGTCGCAACCCTTCCGCTGCACGTCAATATCAACACCTTGGAGCTGATGCCGACCAACCAGAGCTGGGCCGGTTTCGCGGTTCACCGGAACGAGGGTTGACCCGGCCGCGGATCGGGTGTTGAGGGCCGAGCCCATGAGCATTGAACAACGCCTGGCCGAACTCGGCATCACCCTTCCCGAAGCGGCCGCGCCGGTCGCCGCTTACGTCCCCGCGGTCGAGGCCAATGGGCTTCTCCATATCTCCGGTCAGATCAGCTTCGCCGAGGACGGCAGCCTGATCAAAGGGCGGCTCGGAGAAAATATGGATCTGGAGGCTGGACAGGCCGCCGCTCGCCGCTGCGGGATCATGCTGCTTGCCCAGATGAAGGCGGCGCTTGGATCGCTGGATCGGGTCGAACGCGTCGTGAAGCTTGGCGTGTTCATCAACAGCCATGGCGATTTCACCGATCAGCCCAAGGTCGCCAACGGCGCATCCGAACTGATGCAGCAGATATTCGGCGAGGCCGGACGCCATGCCCGCTCGGCGGTCGGAGTGCCGGTCCTCCCGCTCGGTGTCGCGGTCGAGGTGGATGCAATCATCCAGGTCCGCGCCTGACCCACTTGATCCGGGGGCAATGGGGTTCGCTCACCGCGGGCTCCACGGCCCGGGCGTGCCTGAAAACAGCCTCGCCGCGTTCCGCGCCGCGCTTGATGCCGGCGCGGGAATCGAATGCGACGTGCGTCTGTCGGGCGATGGCCAGGTCATGGTGTTCCACGACCATGACTTGCGGCGACTGTGCGCGTCGGCGCTGGTGGTCGAATCGACGTTCGCGGCAACCCTTTCCGGTCAGAGGCTGTTCGACAGTGGCGAACATATTCCGCGCCTGACCGAACTGCTTGAGCTCGCCAGTGGCCGGGTACCGCTCCTGATCGAAATCAAATGCCGCGGCGGCAACGCTGCCCGCATAACGGGCGCGGTGACTGCGGCGCTCGCGGGCTATTCCGGACCAGTCGGGTTAATGAGTTTTGAACCGTCGGTCGGGAAATGGCTGGCACAAAATGCTCCCGATCTGCGACGAGGCCTCGTAATCTCCCAGCGGGCGGGAGCGTTCGATCGATGGCGATGCCTACGGTTGTCGTCTCCGCATTTCGTGGCCGTCGACTTCGGTGCCTTGCCCCGCCCATGGGTCGCAAAAGTTCGCCAAAAGAGGTGGGTCTACAGCTGGACGATAGGCTCGCCGGTGCAGCGCCAGACAGCTGAAGTTCACGCCGACGCGATTATTTGGGAGGGCGATGGCCGACCGCGAAGTTGAGATTGTCGCTCGAATCGCCCGGGGCGTTTCGGACCTCCCAGTCGAGGTATGGGATAAGCTTGCGCCTGCCGACGATCCGTTCGTCAGCCATGCCTTCCTGTCGCTGCTGGAAGATTCTGGTAGTGTCGGGGAAGGCTCCGGCTGGACTCCGCTGCCTGTGCTGGTGGAACGCGTTGGCCGGATTACGGCCGCGGCGCCGGCCTATCTCAAGACTCACAGCCAAGGCGAATATGTGTTCGATCACGGCTGGGCCGATGCATGGGAACGGGCGGGGCAGGCCTATTATCCAAAGCTCCAGATAGCGGTTCCCTTTACGCCGTGCCCGGGCAGGCGCCTGCTGGGTGACGATGCAAACGCACTCCTGGCGGCGCTGGAAACCGTAACTGTCCAGAACAGCCTTTCCTCGGCCCACATAACCTTTCTTGCCAATCATGAACTCGAAGCCGCCGTGGCGCGTGGCTGGCTGCGCCGCGATGGGCTGCAATTCCATTGGTTCAATCGCGGTTATTCCGACTTCGACGACTTTCTTGGACAGCTGTCGAGCCGCAAGCGAAAGGCGATCCGCAAAGAGCGCTCTGCTGCGGTCGAGGGCCTGGAAATCATCGCGCTCCGAGGCGCCGAAATCGAACCGGACCATTGGGACGCCATGTGGAAATTCTACCAGCATACCGGTGCCCGCAAATGGGGCCGGCCCTATCTGACCCGTGGCTTCTTCGACCGGGCTGGCGAAGTGATGGGCGAGTCCGCGGTGGTCTTCCTTGCGCTGGCGCACGGCCGGCCCGTTGCCGGGGCCCTCAACTTTGTCGGAGGCGACACCCTGTACGGCCGCTATTGGGGCGCGCTCGAGGAACGGCCCTTCCTGCATTTCGAGCTAAGCTATTATCGGGCGATCGACTGGGCGATTGGCCATGGTCTGAAGACCATCCAGGCCGGTGCGCAGGGTGAGCATAAGCTGGCCAGAGGCTATGAGCCGGTCATCACACCTTCGGTGCACTTCCTGCCCGATCCTGGGTTCCACCGAGCCGTTGCCGACTTCCTGGTTGAGGAGCGGGAAGCGGTCCGGCTGGAATATGAATGGGCGCTCGCGTCCCTGCCTTACCGCTCGGACTCTTCGTCATAAATTGCGACCTGGCGGCCCTCGGGTCCGGCCAGACCGCGATACATTCCCGGCGTCGTGAAGCCCCAGGCGGCCTCGCCGGAAGGAGCGACGGCGATCAGCCCACCGTTGCCGCCAAGCTCCTTGACCTCTGCCAACACGCCGTCCAGCGCCTGCTGCAACCCGTCGCCGCCGAGCCTTACTCGGGCGCAAAGCTCATGCGCCCCCGCAGCTCGGATGAAGACCTCGCCGAGCCCCGTCGCACTGACGGCAGCCGCGCGGTCGTCGGCATAGGTCCCGGCGCCAATTAGCGGCGAATCGCCGATCCGTCCCCATCTCTTGGCGGTCAGGCCGCCGGTCGAAGTGGCTGCTGCGACATGGCCATCTATGTCGACTGCGACTGCGCCGATCGTTCCATATTTGATGTCTGCGTCGAACGCTTGCGCGCCCTTTGCCAGAAGCTCGTCCAACTGCCGCCGGCGCTCCGAAGTGACGAACCAGCGGTTCGGCACCTGCTCCAGCCCGACTTCGCAGGCGAAGTCGTCCGCGCCTTCATAGCTCATCAGCACATGGGGGCTGTGCTCCATCACGGCTCGAGCTGCGCTGATCGGCGCCCGCGTCGAGCGTAGCCCGGCGACCGCTCCGCAGCGCCGGTCTTTCCCGTCCATGATCGCCGCGTCCAGCTCGACATGGCCATCATAGGCAAGCACGCTTCCCCGGCCGGCGTTGAAGCAGGCGTCCTCTTCAAGCACGCGGGATGCCGCCTCGACCGCATCGAGCGCGCTTCCGCCGGCTGCCAGGATCGCCTCTCCGGCATCGAGCGCGGCGTTGAGCCCCGCCCTGCCGAGCTCGTCCAGATTATCCGCGAGACCGCCCCGTCGCATCGATCCCGACCCGCCGTGAATGACCAATTTCCAGCTCATCATCCGCCCCTAGCCGGACATAGCTTTGGATTCCAGTTGACGTCCTTCACGGATGATATAAATGTGATATCAAATTAAAGGGAGGGTGTAATGACCGAGTCGAACGTCATTGCCTTGAATAAAAGCGGCGAGCGTCCGGCAGCGACAATGAGCGGCTATATGATGCTCATCATATTGCTGCTGTCGATCGTTGCGCAGGTGTGGGGCGTATTCGAACTGGCCAACGATCATAATGGCGCGCTGCAAATCGTAACCGTCATCCTGGCGCCGCTGGTCCTGATCTTCGTCGCATGCGGCTTCTACATGCTGCAGCCAAACCAGGCCGCGGCGATTACGTTGTTCGGCGACTATCAGGGATCCGACCGGACGACGGGGCTGAGATGGGTCCTGCCGTGGCTTTCGCGCCGCAAGATCTCGGTCCGGGCCAACAATTTCATCAGCGAGAAGATCAAGGTCAACGACCTTCGCGGCAATCCGATCGAGATGGCTGCGCAGATCGTGTGGCGCGTCGTCGATACGGCCCAGGCGCTGTTCGACGTCGACGATTACAAGGAATTCGTTCGGGTCCAGGTGGAGGCCGCGATCCGCACCATCGGTTCACGCTACCCTTATGACGATTTCGAGCATCTTGAAGTCACCTTGCGCGGTCATCATGACGAGGTGGGCGGCGAATTGCGCAAGGAGTTGATCGCACGTCTTGCGGTCGCCGGCATCACGATCGACGAATGCGGCTTCACGCACCTCGCCTATGCGACCGAGATCGCCGGTGCGATGCTCCGCCGCCAACAGGCTCAGGCAATCGTCGCCGCCCGCCGTACACTGGTCGACGGTGCGGTCGGAATGGTCGAGATGGCGTTGGCGGCGCTCAGTGAGAAGAACGTCGTCCATCTCGACGATGAACGCCGCGCGGCAATGGTGTCGAACCTGATGGTCGTCCTGTGCGGCGAGCGCGACACCCAGCCCGTCGTCAACACCGGCACCCTTTACCAATAGGCGGATCGTGGCCGGCGGCGAGCGCAAGGCCTACCCGCTGAGGGTCGATCCCGCTCTTTGGGCGGCGGTCGAGCGTGCCGCCTCGGCCGATCTCCGATCGGTCAATGCCCAGGTCGAATGCCTGATTCGGGAAGCGCTCAGGGCCCGCGGGGTGAAGCTCGACGCGCCCCAGACGGTCAAGCGTGGCCGGCCGCCCAGGGAGACGAATGATGGCTGACGGGCCAGAATGGTTTTCGCCGAAGCGCTTTGGCTATGGCTCGGCGATGCCCTGCAGCTGGCAGGGCTGGCTGGTCGTAATGCTGTACTTTGCCGTCGGCATCGGTAGCGCGCTCGTCTTCGCCAGGCGGCCGGTGATCCTCATTTCAATCCTTTTCCCTGCGACGGCCATATTCCTGCTCGTCGCTGCCCGGACGACAAGGGGCGGCTGGCGCTGGCGTTGGGGTGACAAGGATTAGCGCTTCTGTCCGGGCGCCTTCGCTTCGGGGCCGAGCGCGTCGTCGAGCAGCCGGGCAAGGCGAAAGCCGCCGTTCAGCACATTTTCTCTGACCAGCGGGATCAAAGCGCGGACTTTGGTCTCGTCGAGCGTTGGCCGATCGGCGGGCGCATAGCCGCAAGGGTCGCCGACCAGGCTCCGGTAGGATTGGCTCCGCGATTTCTCGCACATCTCCCGGCTCCAGTCCTCGACCGAGCCTGCCCCGATGCGTTCCCTGTCGGCCGGAGAAGCCGATTGCAGGATCGCGGCTGCGCCCGCGGGAGGAGTGGAGATTGCCCGCTCCGCCAGCCAACCGTCCCAAATGCCGTGCAAATTGGTGCGACCTCCGATCACCCCATAATTGGCCGCCACGCGGTTTCCGCCCAGGTCCCCATGGTCCCCGGCGTGCATGGGCTGGTGCAACCCGGACGAAGTGGGTGAGGAACGCCAGCGCCATCAACCGTTCGCGGACCGGGACGCTCTTGTCAGCCACCAGCCGCGCGGTTCGCTCGATCTGGGCAGAAACGCAATTGCCGTCCTTGCACGCGGCCTTGAGGTCGAACGGCTTGCACACATCCACGTTTTGATAGTGCCAGCTGTATGCATAGCTGAAGCGATCACCCAACGGCTTGATGCAGTCGGCCCAGACGCTTGCCTGCTCCAGCGTCCCGACTGGACACCCCGGCGTTTCGAGCAGCCGGCCTTGCCTCAGCAGCGAGGCGATTTTCGATCGCGTAGCGGGCTGCACTTGCAGCCAGGCGATGCGGGCAACCGTCTCAGGCCCATATTCCCAATAGGCATGGGCGGGCGCAGCGAAGCTGAACAAGGGCAAACAGGCCGCAAAATGCAGCGAGAAGGGGATTCGGCATTTGTCGCACTTAATTCAGGTCAGATGATCATTTCACCTGCCGATGTGCCCGGTGCCGGCGTCAGAAGCCGCCCCTGGGGCCATTTAGGCCGTCACCGATGGGGTCATATTCGACCTCCTTTCCAGTGGGATCTAGGAACCGAAGGGTGAACTTCCATTTCTCCTCCCGCTCATTGCGGCAGTAGACGATCAGCTTCCTGCCTTCATTCTCAACGCTAAGAGGGATGAACCCCGGCCATTGTGAACCGGCAGGTGGGTTCCCGAGTCCCGGCGCGACCCAAAGCGCATCCTTCGGGTCGGGCTGGAACACCAGTTTGGAATTGCACTTGTCCTTGATCCGGAAATACACGACGCGCCCCGGGTGATCGCGGTTCTTGAAGGAAACCTCCTGAACAGGTCCGTCACCGGCATCCAACGAGAAGCCAAAACCGCATGGGCCCTCGGGGTCATCCGTGATTTCGACGGTGATGTCCTTGTCTTTTGCACTGGTCATAATCTGCCCCCTACTCCTACTGGTTACACAAACGCTGATTGCCGAGCGACTGGCAGCATCCGCCGCCGCCAGTTGCAAGAGCGCCTACTTCAGGCCCCGGCCCAAACCCTTAACAAGTAAAGCTGCCACGATCCCGACCACCGCACCGATGACGATATTCATGAGGAGAGGTGCGGCAGTTGCCGAGGCGCTGATCAAGGAGATCGCGAGCGCTGTGCCGGCTCCGGCCAGAACGCCGGTCGTGGTGAGGCTCGACGACATGAAGCTAAATCCACCGTTCTGATTTCCGAAAATCGGATCGAAAACATGGCGCTTTCCTGAAGAATCCTCGAAGTTCAGGACGAACTTGTAGAAGCACTCGTTCATGTCGTCGTTCTTGACGGTGAGTTTGGTATTGGTCGGCGTGCCAACCACGCTGAACTCATTCGGTCCACCGACGCTGCCATTCATTGGGCATTTCGGAAGGTGCTTATCGCTTCCCTTGCTGATATATATTGTATTCGTTTGATTGAATTTCAGTCCTTCACCGCTTTGGTCGTCCAATGTAAAATTGATCAGGTAATGATCGCTTTTACTCATATTGTCCTTAGTCTTGTTGAAGACCAGTAACTCTGTGTACTGATTTCTTTGCTCCATGTGGAAATCGATATTCCCACTGGCATCTTTGCTTGCGACGATGGTGACGTCTACATCTCTCGCCATCTTGCCCTCCCTCGTTTA
>DASTVY010000137.1:0-2987 GCA_035758865.1 Sphingomicrobium sp.
CGATCTGTCCGCGCATTTCGCCGACGTTCGACAGGTTCTGAAGCGCATACATCAGCGCGGTTAGGCCTATTAGTAATACGAGCAGGCTCTTGAAGGTCCGCATGTCGGGTCCTGTCCGCAATTGCGCCCGGCAAAACTAGCGCCGGAAGGCACGGCTCTTCAAGTGAAGCCAGATATACGGAAAATGGCGCGCCCGGAACGATTCGAACGTCCGACCCTCAGATTCGTAGTCTGATGCTCTATCCAGCTGAGCTACGGGCGCGTGCCGGGGCGTCCCTTAGGGGGCAGGGCCAACTCACGCAACCCCCTTTCACCCGCCCCGCGGCCGACATTGCGTCGACCGCCAGCCGCCCTTAGACCGGGGCGATGCGGTACGCCGTCACCCTGGCCCTGTTGCTGGCAGCAGGCTGCTCGTCCACCCCCGGCAGCGAGCCCAGTCTCGCGCCCCGGGCAGCCGAAGCCATCGATCCGCGACTGCCAATTCCCGATATTGCGCCATCCAGCCCCGTCAATGCGGAGCTGGCCCAGCGGCTTGAGGCGTTAGTGGCAACCGCCCGGGCCGGAGTCCCGCAATTCAACGCCCAGGAGTCCGAAGCGACGAGGCTTTCCGCCGCTGCTGGGCCGATGGCGAGCGAGAGCTGGATCGCTGCGCAGCAGGCGCTGTCGCGCCTTGTCGAACAGCATGGCGTTACCACTCGCGCCGCGGCCGACATCGACGCGCTTGCCGCCAACCGGCTGGAGGGCCAGCACTGGATCCGCCCGGCCGATCGGGAAGCGATTGCCGCCGCGGCGGCCGCAGTGGGGTCGATCAACGACGATCAGTCGGCCGCCATCGCCCGGCTGACCAGTCAGCTGGCGCGCTAGCTCAGCGCCCGAGCTCGCGCCGCCGGCCATTCGGCCGCATCGATGCGATAGACGACCGTCGGGTTCATCTCCGGCCCGAAGCGCGGATCATCGAAATCGAGATCCTCTCGCCTTGTCATGCCAAGCCGCTCCATCAACCCCTGGCTATCGAGGTTCGGACCAATCGTGAGTGCGACGACATGTGGCGCTTCAAAACGATCGAACGCCAGGTCGAGCGAGGCGATCGCGGCTTCCTTGGCATAACCCTGCCCCCAGCTGCTCTCCCGAAAGCGCCAGCCGACCTCCATCTCGCCTGTCATCGGCGTGCCTTCGGCGTTCACTCGCTTCAGCCCGCAAAAGCCGAGCAGCTCCCCGTCCGACTTCCGCTCGACCAGCCAGAAGGTATGCCCAAAGTCGCGCTGGAAGCCCATGATCCGTCCAGCCGCCGCTTCCCATTTCGCGCGATCCTGCACCCCGCCCAGATGTTTCATCACCGCAGGCGTGTTCATGATTGCATAGAAGCGGTCGGCGTCACCCTCACGCCATTCGCGCAAGGTCAGCCGCTCGGTTTCAGCGACTATGTTCGGCACGCCGCCCCCGTCCCATCCCAGCCATCAGATACAGCAGGGTTCCGGCAAGTAGAAAGCCGACGAACGCCTGCCATTCATTCAATTGCGATTGGGAGGCAGCCCACAGGCAAAGACCTGCGGCTGCCAGCGGCAGAAGGATTCCGCGACCCCACCGCAAGCTGCCCTCCCGGGCATCAAGGCGCGGAATAGCAGCAATGCAGGCGAGATAGGCGAAGAGCCGGGAAACGGTGCTGATCACCGCCAGCGTGACGAAGGTGCCGGACAGGGCCAGCGCCAGGCCGATCCCGCCCACCGCCAGGATCGAATTGGCCGGGGTTGCGAAGCGCGCTGAGATGCGACCGAACCAGCGCGGCAGCATTCCCTGATCCGACAGGCTAGAAGTGATGCGCGAGATCGAGGTGACCGCGCTCAGCTGGTTGGCGAGGACGGACACAATCGCCGTGATCCCCAGCAACAGGGCACCGGCCGGTCCCAGCGCCTCGGCGGCAAGATCCGCCAGCGGTGCATCGCTCTCGCCGATTCCCGACGCCGAATAGGCAAGCTGGACGACGACGTAGAGCAGGGTCACTCCGGCGACGGTCAACAGTAGCGCCTTGGGAATGGCCTGCTTCGGATCGCGGGTCTCGCCCGCCGGGATTGTCGCGGCCTCGAAACCGACAAAGGCATAGAGCGCCACCAGCAACACGCCCTCGACCGCACTGAACTGCGGAAGGACCGGAGCCGGAATCGGAGCGAGCAGAAGGCCCAGGGCGCCGATCACGATCAGGGGGGCCAGCTTGATCATGGTCATCGCGCCAAGCGTATCGACTGCCCGGCGTATCCCGATGACATTGACCAGTGTGATCGCCGAAATGGTGACAATGATGGTCAGCGGCCCGTCGAGCGGGGGCCACAAAGCGCCCGCATATGCCGCGAGCACATGAGCGTTGGCGGCCAGTGCCGCGGCTCGCGCGGCGTAGAGCATCCAGCCGGCCTGGAACCCTATGAAGGGGCCAAATGCGGCAGTGGCGTAGAGCTGCGGTCCGCCCGATGAATCGAAACGTGCGGCGAGGTCGGCGTAACATAGGGCGATCAACATGACGCCCATGCCGGCGATCAGCAGCAGCCAGGGCGCGAAGCTTCCGACCGCGGCGTCGAGCTTGCCAGGAAGTCCGAAAATCGCAGCGCCGATCATCCCGTTCAGGGCAAGGAAGGAGGCACCCCAGATGCCGACGTCGCGCCGCGTCTCTGCGATTTCGGTCGCCGCTTCAGCCATGCCTGACTACTTCGGCACCACGGACCAGTGCGTCGATCGCCTCATCGACATGCTCGGAATGGGTCCGGAACGAAAGGATCGCGCAGCGAATGTAGTAACGTCCGTCGATCCGTGTTCCGCTGAGCATCACCCGGCCTTCTTGCTGCAAATGCTGAAGCAATCGTTGACTGGCGGCGTCGGAATCTGTGCCTTCGGGGGCGTAGCGGAAGGCGACGACCGACAAGTCAGGCGCCGGCCCGGCTTCGAAGTCCGGCAATTCAGACAATCGGGCGTGGAAATATTGGGCCAGCAGCAGCTTT
>DASTVY010000151.1:0-3042 GCA_035758865.1 Sphingomicrobium sp.
CGTCTCGAAGATCGCCGGCTCGTTCATGTCGTTCCAGAATCCGGCGATCCCGTCGTCGACGAAGTCCTTGTACAGGCCACCCCACCATTCGCGGCTCGCCTTTCGAGTGAAGTCGGGGAAGACCGACGGTCCCGGCCAGACGGGGGCAATGTAGAGACTGCCGTCCGCGTTCTTGAGGAAATGGTCGCCGGCCATTCCGCTGTCGAACGCCGCGTATCCCTCGTTCGGCGCGTGGGCGACGTGGAGGTCGGTGATCGTGACCAGCTGGAAGCCTTGCCTGCGCATGTCGCCCGCGAGGCCGCGCAGGTTCGGAAACGCCTTCTTGTCGACCGTGAACGGTCGGTTGCGATCCTGGAAATCGATGTCGAGCCAGAGAACGTCCGTCGGGATGCGCTCGGAGCGAAGGCGCGCCGCCACCTCCCGCAGTTCCGCGTCGGTCATGTAGCTGTACCGCGATTGCTGGAATCCGAGCGCCCAGCGCGGCGGCAGGGGCGCCTTGCCGGTGAGGTCCGTGTAGCGGCGGACGACCTCGGGGATCGTCGGGCCGGCGATCAGATAATAATCGACCGGCCCGCCGTCGGCGGAGATGGCGAGCAAATTCTCGTCGCGATGGCCGAAGTCGAACGCGCTCCGCCAGCTATTGTCGAGGAAGAGCCCATAGGCGCCGCCCGGCCCTCCGCTGGCGATGGTGAAGGGTACGGATTTGTAGATCGGGTCCGTGCCGCGATCGAAGCCCCAGGCGTCGGTGTTCCAGTGGACGTAGCTTGCGCCGCGCCGGTTGAACGGTCCGGTCTTGTCGCCGAGCCCGTAATATTGCTCGCCGACGGGCATCGTCTTGCGAAGCGTGAAGCCATTTCCGTCGAAGCTTAGCGGCTGCGCCGCATCGGTGTGGATCGCGCGACCCTGCTTGTCGCTGATCGTAAGAGCCAGGGTTGCCGGGTCGATCGAGATGCTCAGCGCGGAGGTCTCGAAGCCATGGGTCAGCTGCTGGACCCGAACGCTCTTCGCCCGCACCTCGGCAGGCACGGCCCAGCTCGCATCTTCCGGGAAATTTCCGGCGCGGGCTATGCGCACTCGAAGAATGGAGTCGGTGAGGGCGGTCACGCGGATCGTCGCGGAGCCGTTGCTCATTTCCGCGCCGTCCTTGAGAGGAACTGCGGGTCTCGGCGGCCGCAGCGCAGCCTGCTGCGAGAGCGCGGGGGAGGCGAGCGTCGCCAGAGCGGCGGCGAGAAGCAGAGCAGTGCGGGCCATAGGATGGATTCGACCCTAACTTCCCCTGCTGTCTCTGCAATGGCGTTCCGACGCTCAAACGGCTATTGGAACCCGTCCTGTCTGCGTTCGTCTGTGCATCTGAATTCAAGTCGACGGGGGCACGTTGATTTCATTCGTCGGTCATGGCGCGAAGCGTAGCCGGTCCATTTGGGCCGTCCGCCGCGCCGCTGCTCTGGCCGCGTTGATCCTGCTTACGTCCGCCTGCAATCGGGGCGTCCTCGATCCGGTCGGCCCTGTCGCCGCACAGGAAAAGCAGATTCTCATAAATTCCACGGCGATCATGCTCGCGATCATCATTCCCACGATGATCGCGACCGTCGCCTTCGCCTGGTGGTTCAGGCGCGGCAACACCAAGGCGACCTACCGCCCCGACTGGGAGTATTCGGGTGCGGTCGAGATGGTCGTCTGGGGCATCCCGATCCTGACCATCATGCTGCTTGGCGGCATCACCTGGATCGGCAGCCATCAGCTTGAGCCGAGCAAGCCGCTCGTTTCACCCAACAAGCCGGTCAACGTGCAGGTCGTGTCGCTCGATTGGAAATGGCTGTTCATCTACCCCGATCAGGGCATTGCAACGGTCAACCAGCTGGTCGTGCCGGCCGGCACCCCCGTCAAATTCCAGCTGACGTCCGCGACCGTCTGGAACGTCTTCTGGATCCCCCAGATGGGGACGATGATCTACACCATGCCGCGCATGACCACCCGGCTGCACTTGCAAGCTGACCGGCAGGGCGAGTTCAACGGGCTATCGGGGCATTTCAGCGGCGATGGCTTCCCGGGCATGCAGTTCAAGGTGCATTCCGTGCCGCCGCAGCAATTCGCCGCCTGGGCGCGATCTTCCCGCGGCGCGGGCGGAGTGCTGGACGGCCGCACCTACGCCGAGCTGACGAAGCCCAGCAGCTATGTGAAACCGATGACTTTTAGCAACGTCGCGCCCGGCCTGTTCGGCGCCATCGTTTCCAACAGGGCGCCGCCTCCGCAGCAACTGCCTCATAATCCGAAAGCTGAAAGTCCGGCCGAATGAGCGTCATTTTCGGCAAGCTCACCTGGGACGCGATCCCCTTCCACGATCCAATCCCGCTGATCACCTCGGCAGTGGTCCTCGTGGCGGTAGCGGCGGTGGCGATCTGGGTCTGGCGCAAGGGCTGGTGGCCTTACCTACGCGACGAATACATTACGTCCACCGATCACAAGAAGATCGGCATCATGTACATCGTGCTTGGCCTGCTGATGCTGGTCCGCGGGTTCGCCGACGCGCTCATGATGCGCCTTCAGCAGTCGATGGCGATCGGCGCTTCGCAGGGATACCTACCCCCCGAACATTACAACCAGATCTTCTCCGCGCACGGGACGATCATGATCTTCTTCGTGGCGATGCCGCTTGTCATCGGCTTCATGAACTTCGTGGTGCCGCTGCAGCTTGGCGTTCGCGACGTGGCGTTCCCGACCATGAACAACGTCAGCTTCTGGCTGACGGCCTCCGGCGCGCTGCTCATCAACCTCAGCCTGTTCATCGGCGAGTTTTCGCGGACCGGCTGGCTGGCATTTCCACCGCTCAGCGAGAAGGAATTCTCCCCTGGTGTCGGGGTCGATTACTATCTGGTGGCGCTGCAGATTTCCGGCGTCGGGACGGTCTTAACCGCCGTCAATTTCGTGACGACCATCCTCAAGACACGTGCGCCCGGCATGAGCTACTTCCGCTTGCCGGTGTTCTGCTGGACCACCCTGGCGTCCAACTTGCTGATCCTGGCCGCCTTCCCGGTGCTGACG
>DASTVY010000177.1:0-3039 GCA_035758865.1 Sphingomicrobium sp.
TATGGGCTGCTCGACCTTCTCCAACTTCACCGTGCTGCCAGAGATCGCGGTTGCGAAGATCCGCGAGGACGCGCCGTTCAAGACCAGCTGCTACATCGGCTGCGGGGTCACCACCGGAGTCGGTGCGGTGACCAAGACCGCCAACGTCCAGCCCGGTGACAATGTCGTCGTCTTCGGCCTCGGCGGGATCGGCCTCAATGTCATCCAGGGCGCGAAGCTGGTCGGTGCCAACAAGATCATCGGCGTCGACATCAACCCGGCGCGCGAGGAATGGGGCCGCCAGTTCGGCATGACCCATTTCCTCAACACCAAGGGAATGTCGCGCGAAGATATCGTTGCCAAGATCGTCGAACTGACCGACGGCGGCGCCGACTATACATTTGACGCGACCGGCAACACCGAGGTGATGCGCACCGCGCTGGAATGCTGTCACCGCGGTTGGGGCACCAGCATCATCATCGGCGTCGCCGAAGCGGGGAAGGAAATCGCCACCCGTCCGTTCCAGCTGGTGACGGGCCGCAACTGGCGCGGCACCGCGTTCGGCGGCGCCAAGGGCCGGACCGACGTTCCCAAGATCGTCGACTGGTATATGGACGGGAAGATCGCGATCGACCCGATGATCACCCACGTCCTCAGCCTCGAAGAGATCAACAAGGGCTTCGATCTGATGCATGCCGGTGAGAGCATCCGCAGCGTGGTCGTTTACTAAGGAGAGAATTGGAATGTTCAGCCATGTGATGGTCGGGTCGAACGACCTCGAACGGTCGAGGAAATTCTATGACGCACTGTTCGGCAAGCCGGCGAAGACCGACGACAAGGGCCGACTGAGCTACGGCCGACGTGGTGCCGTCCTCATGGTCTCGAACCCGATCAACGGCGAGCCAGCGACCATCGGCAACGGCTCGACGATCGGCTTCTCCTTCGACACGCCCGAGGAGGTCGATGCCTGGCACGCGGCCGGATGCGCCGCCGGCGGAACAAGCTGCGAGGATCCGCCCGGCTACCGCGCCAATGCGTTTGGCAAGCTCTACCTTGCCTATCTGCGCGACCCCGACGGCAACAAGCTGTGCGGCCTTCACCGGCCCGAGCAATGAGCCTCGAAACCGTCAGCGAGGTCAAAAGCCACGGTGGGGTCCAGGGCGTCTACCGCCATGCCTCCGCTGAAACGGGCACGGAGATGGTATTCAGCGTCTTCGTGCCGGAGCATGAGCAGCGAGCAAAGCTGCCTGTCCTTTGGTATCTGTCGGGCCTTACCTGCACCCACGCCAACGTCACCGAGAAAGGCGAGTATCGCGCCGCATGTGCGGAGGCCGGCATCATCTTCGTCGCGCCAGATACCTCGCCGCGCGGCGAGGGTGTGCCCGACGACAGTGACGGGGCCTGGGATTTCGGTTTAGGCGCAGGCTTCTACGTCGATGCCACCGAGGATCCGTGGGCGACAAATTACCGCATGTGGAGCTACATCACCGGCGAGCTGCCGGCGCTGGTCTCGCAAAACTTTCCGGTGGACATGGATCGGCAGGGGATCACCGGTCATTCGATGGGCGGACATGGCGCGCTGACGGCGGCACTGCGCAATCCGGGGCGCTTCCGCTCGGTTTCTGCCTTCGCGCCGATCGTCGCGCCCAGCCAGGTGCCGTGGGGCGACAAGGCGTTGTCCAACTATTTGGGGCAGGAGCGTTCAGCATGGCGCGCCCATGACGCGGTTGCGCTGATCGAGGACGGAGCCAGGGTCGAGGAGCTGCTCGTGGATATCGGTCTCTCCGACCCCTTTCTGGAGCGGGAGCTCAGGCCCGAACTGCTCGAGCAAGCCTGCGCGGAGGCCGACATTCCGCTCACGCTTCGGCGGCAAGCGGGATACGACCACAGCTATTATTTCATATCGACGTTCATGGCCGATCATGTCGGCTGGCACGCGGAGCGCTTAAGCCGATGATGACCGGCCTTGAGCCGTGGGCACAGCATGCGCTGAGCGTCGGTTCGGGGCTCGCCACGGGCGTGCTGATTGGGCTCGAACGCGGCTTCAAGCTGCGTAACCAGAAGGAAGGCTATCGCGTAGCCGGAGTTCGCACGTTCAGCCTGCTCGGCCTTTCCGCTGGCATCGCCGGGCTGATCAGCAAGTCACAACCGTTCGCTGCTGCGGCGATCATCCTGGGCATGCTTGCCTATCTTGCGATCGCTTACGCTCCGAAGCTTAAGGCCAAGGGCGACGTCACCAGCCCGATCGCGGCTGCCGCGACCATCGCCGTCGCGTTCCTCGGCGGAATGGGCATGGTCGGCCTGGCGCTCGCCAGCGCCGCGATCATCGTCCTTATCCTTGCGCTGCGCCACGAGGTCCACGGCTTCGTCGACCGTCTGGACGAAAAGGATATCAAGGCGCTGGCCCGGTTCGGGGTCATCGCGCTGGCCATCCTGCCATTCCTTCCGAACGAGAATTTCGGACCCTACGACGCCTGGAATGCCTCGAAGCTGTGGTGGGTGGTGATCCTTGTCACCGGCTTTTCCTTTGCCGGCTATATTGCCAACCGGATCTTCGGAGCCAAGCACGGGACGATCGCCACCGCCATCATCGGCGGTGCCTATTCGTCGACGGCCGTGACCCAGTCGCTCGCGCAGAGGCTTGGCACCAACGAAGCCGGAGGAGCCGAGCCAGCCGGAATCGCCCTGGCCAGTGCAGTCATGTACGTGCGCGTATTGGTGGTCGTTGCCATTTTTGCGCCAAGGCTACTGGTACCATTTTCAATCGTGATCGCCCCCGCCTTGACCATCGCCTGGCTGGCCGGATGGTGGCTGTATCGAAAGGCCCCGCACCAGGAAGGTCCGGCGCCGCCAGGCAATCCGATCGCCCTTGTGCCTGCGCTGACCTTCCTGGTCTTCCTTGCCTTAGCGGCGGTCGCGGCGCGCTGGGCACAGGCGCGCTTCGGGCAGGAGGGCATCGCCGTCCTGCTGCTGGTCATGGGGTCGATGGACGTCGATGCGGCAATCGTCACGGCGGGCGGACTTCCGGCAGAAGCCATTACGGCCGGGCTTGCGGCGCTG
>DASTVY010000180.1:0-4110 GCA_035758865.1 Sphingomicrobium sp.
GACTTCGGTAGTGCCGCCGCCAATGTCCACCACCCTCGTGCCGATCGGTTCAGACACCGGAAGCCCCGCACCGATAGCAGCGGCCATCGGTTCTTCGACCAGCCAGACGTCCCGCGCCCCGGCGTTGAACGCGGCTGCCCGGATCGCTCGGCGCTCGACCGGGGTAGCTCCCGACGGCACGCAGGCCACCACTTCCGGTCCGCGCGACCACATTGAAGGAACGCCGACGGCCTTCTGGATGAAGTGCTTGATCATCTCCTCGGCGATTTCCAGGTCGCTGATGACGCCGTCGGTGAGCGGCCGATAGGTGCGGATATTTTCCGGGGTCTTGCCGATCAGGATCTTCGCGTCGCTGCCTACGGCTCGAACGCGCCTCGCACCGCCCGCCACCTCAACCGCCACCACCGACGGTTCATCGATGACGATGCCGCTACCAGGCACATAGACGAGGGTATTGGCTGTCCCGAGATCGATCGCAATGTCTCGCGATCCAAGCGAACCGAACCGGAAAAGCATGATCCGAGGAAACTCCACCAAGCAGCCCGGACGAAGTCTCGGCCGGGCTGAATTGACGCAGAATAGGGAAATTGCCCCATTTTTCAATCGGATAAACCCGACAACCATCTCGGAAGCGCCGTGACAGCGGCCACAGGAATCTCAATGACGTTCCAGAACGGCCCAATGTCCCAGCCCGGCACAGGGGGCACAAGCCTATCGCCAAGCCCTTGTGAAATCTGCGATAATCGCACTCGACGCATTACCGAGATGCGTTCCGTATCGGTAGAAGCCCCCGATGTATTTTCCCCACATCGGGGGCTTTCTGAATCCGCCGCACCGGCATTGCATCCCATCGGCGGGCCTGCAAAGTTTCGAACATGACTGACGAAACGGCCATTCGCGACCTAATCGAAGCCCGCGCAGAAGCGATGCGGCGCAAGGACGCCAAAGCCGCGGTTGCGCTGCTGGCTGACGACATCATCGCGTTCGAGATGGTGCCTCCCCTGGTGCTGCCCCCTGCCGCGGTGAACAATGAGCAGGTGATGACCGGTTGGTTCGCGGGGTGGGAGGGCCCCATCGAGATCGAAATCCGCGACCTGGTCGTTCACGCCGATCGCGACGTGGCCTTTGCCCATAGCCTGAACCGGCTTGCCGGGACCCGGCTGGGCGGGGCCAGGACCGATATTTGGATGCGATCGACGCTCGGATTTTGCCGGACCCATAGCGGCTGGCAGATCGTGCACGGGCATACGTCCGTCCCTTTCGATCCGGCGGACGGGTTCAAGGTCTGCCTCGATCTTAAGCCCTAAGGATTGCGCTCGGCCAGGCGTTCCATCGCTTCCGCATGGGCCTCGGGCGGCTCGGCTGGCGGCTGGTCCGTGCCTTCCATGATGGTGAAGCGCGCGCCGTCGGTCAGGGCACGATGCACGGGGCATTTGCCGGCGATTTCGACCATTCGTTCGCGCTGCCCGGAATCGAGGTTGCCTTCGAACGTCAGCCGGACGTCGAACTTGTCGCGCGGTACCTGGTCGGGTTCGCGGGAGTGGCCGACTCCCGTCCTGATCTGCTTAACCGGCCATCCCTTGCGATCCGCATAGAGCCGGACGGTCATCGTCATGCAGGAAGCCAAGGCTGCACCGAGCAGCTGAAACGGGGACGGTCCGCTGTCCAACCCGCCGAAGCTGTCGGGCTCATCGGCAAGCAAGTGGTGCTTGCCGGTCCGTAACTGGAGCTGGAACTTTCCGCGACCCGTTTCGACTGCCTCGACATCAGCGGGAGGCTCCTCATCCGGGGCCGGCTCGACATAGGCATCGGCCCAGGCGGCGATCAGCCCCGCGGCGCGCGCCGCATCTTCCTTGCGGCTGAGAAGGTGGTCCGCCTTATCCAGTGACAGAAAGCTCTTGGGGTGGCGCGCCGCCGAGTAAATGCGCGTAGCATGGTCGATCGAAACGGTCGTGTCGGTCGGGGCGTGAAGGATTAGCAGCGGCCGGTGGAGCGACGCGATCCGCTTGCCCTGGTCCTGCATGCGGAGGCTGTCGATCAGTTCCTTGCCGACGCGGAACGGGCGATCGGCCAGCCGGACCTCGGCGCTGCCATGCTGCTCGATGGCTTGAAGATCGTCCGGCGAGAATTGCTCCAGCGCATGAGCGACGTCGAACGGAGCGTTGATCGTCGCAACCGCTCGAACGGTCTTGCACTGCCCTGCGGCCGCGAGCACCGCCGCGCCTCCCAGGCTGTGGCCGACCAGCAGGCTGACCGGCCAACCACGCTCGGCCATTGCGCTGCAGGCCGCGGCTATATCGTCGACATTGGAAGCGAAGCTGGTATCGGAAAAAGGACCCGTGCTTTCGCCGATGCCGGCAAAGTCGAACCGTAGCGTTCCGATCCCGTTGGCCGCGAGGGTGCGGGCAATGCGGACGGCGGCAAGATTATCCTTCCCACAGGTGAAGCAGTGGGCGAACAGGGCCCAGCCGCGAACCCGGCCCGACGGGGACTCGAGGCGGCCGGACAATATCCGGCCGTCAGTGCCCGGAAACTCGAACGAGTCGATCATTTCGCCAGCGCTTCAAGCACAGCGAGACCGTTGATGCACGGCATTCCGCAATTTCCCCGATTTGCATGATGCGGGCGCAGGTGCTTCTTCCTGCCTTCAATAGTAGGGGCAGCACCATGTGTCGTTGGCTTGCATATTCCGGCAGTCCGCTGTTGCTGGATTCGATCCTCTACAAGCCGCAGCATTCGCTGATCGACCAAAGCCTCCACGCCAGGCTGGGGCCCCACACCACCAACGGCGACGGGTTCGGCGTAGGCTGGTACGGCGAGGGAGAGAATCCCGCCCTCTACAAGTGCGTCGACCCCGTCTGGAACGACCTAAACTTGCGCGAAATTGCGCAGCAAATCCGGTCAGGGCTGATTTTCGCACATATTCGCGCATCGACCGGGACGCCGGTACAGCAGACCAATTGCCACCCATTCCGGCACGGCAAATGGCTGTGGATGCACAACGGACAGATCGCCGGTTTTCAGCAGATCAAGCGAGAATTGGTGATGGCCGTCGATCCGGCGCTTTACGGTTCGATCGCGGGGTCGAGTGACACCGAAGTCTTTTTCTTCCTCGCGCTGACGTTCGGGCTTGCCGAAAACCCGCCGGCTGCAGTCCAGCGAGCGGTTGGCTTCATCGAGCAGACCGGCCGCAAACACGGGATCGAGCACCCGATGCGGATGAGCGTCGCGACCAGCGACGGCAAGAGCGTCTGGGCTTTTCGATATTCGAGCGAAGGCGTTCCGCCATCGCTCTTCTATTCCACGGACGTCCACGCCCTTCGCCAGCAACATCCCGAGATAAACGTGCTTCAAACCTTGTCGGACGAATCGCGAATGGTCGTTTCTGAGCCTCTCGGAGAGCTGGCGGGGGTATGGAACGAAGTGCCACCGTCGAGTTGGGGGAGAATCTGCGAGGGTCGAGACGAAATCGGCCCGTTTATTCCGGTATCGAACTGAATCGCCCCTCAATCAGGGCTCACGCCCGATATTCACTTGGCATTCAGCCTTGCGCGATGGCCTGTTTCTCGGGCGCGACGGAGTTGGCCCCCGATCATAGCCAGCCGTTCGTTTTAACACTGAGAGGCTCCAACCATCTCGGAAGGAGGATTCGAGCCATGAGGAATATGATTAAAATGATGGCACTCGGTGGCGGCTTCGCGGCACTTGCCGCGGCGACCCCAGCGACTGCGCAATATTACCCCAACTATGGTTACGGCTACGGGTACCGTAGCAGCGTCACTCAGATCGCCGCCGACCGCTGTCAGGCGGCGGTTCAGCAGCGTCTGAGCTATCGTAGCAACACTGGCCTGCTCGGCGCCATTCTTGGAACCAGCACGTCGGGCCGCGTCCTGGGCGTAACCCAGGTGACCCCGCGCCAGAATACGGTGCGAGTCCGCGGCGTCGCATCGACTGGCCGCATGGCCTACAACCAGTATGGTATGGGCTATTACGGCACGCTCGGCGCCAACTATGCGCTGCAGCCGGACCTCACGTTCCGCTGTGACGTCGACTATCGTGGCTTCGTCCGCGACGTGGACATCAATCGCCGATAAATAGGCAAAGCTGTGA
>DASTVY010000195.1:0-15150 GCA_035758865.1 Sphingomicrobium sp.
GTCGCCACCAGCACTTTGAGATCGCCAGACGCGAATGACGTCATGACGGCATCCTTTTCAGGTCCCTTCATCCGGCCGTGGACCAGCCCGACGCGGTCGGAGCCGAAGCGCTGCTGAAGCACCGCCGCCCGGTCCTCGGCGGCGGCGGCATCGATCGCCTCGCTCTCCTCGACCAGCGGGCAGACCCAGAATGCCTGGCCGCCGGCGCTTAGGTGGCGGCCAAGCCCATCGACCACGTCTCCCAGCTTGGCGTCGCTGATCACCAGCGTCTCGACCGGAGTCCGCCCCGGGGGCATCTCATCAATCCGGCTGACGTCCATCTCGCCATAATGGGTCAAGGTGAGCGTGCGCGGGATGGGCGTCGCGGTCATCGCCAGCAGGTGCGGCGGGTGCTCCGCCTTTTCGGCTAGCAGCAGGCGTTGCGACACGCCAAAGCGATGCTGCTCATCGATCACGATAAGTCCGAGCTTTTTATAGGCGACATGCTGCTGGAAGATGGCGTGCGTGCCGACCAGGATGTCGATCGAACCATCGGCCAGGCCCATCAGCACCGATTCCCGCGCCCTTCCTTTCTCGCGACCCGTCAGGATGGCGATTGTCACCCCAATCGCCTCGCACTGACGCTGCAGCGTTGCGAAATGCTGTCGTGCAAGAATCTCGGTCGGTGCGAGCATCGCGGCCTGGGCGCCAGCCTCGACCGCCTCCAGCATCGACAGCAGGGCGACCAGCGTCTTGCCGGAGCCGACGTCGCCCTGAAGCAGGCGCAACATCGGCTTGTCCTGCGCCATGTCGCCGCGGATCTCGCCGATCACCCGCTGCTGGGCCCCGGTCAGCCGGTAGGGCAATTGCAGCTTTGCGCTAAGCCGGCCGTCGCCCTGGAGCGGCACCCCCTTCTTCCGCCGGGCGACCTGGCGAAGCAGCAGCAGGGCCAATTGGTTGGCGAAAATCTCGTCATATGCCAGCCGCTTGCGGGCTATCGTTGCGAATGGATCGGAATGCGCTTCAGCCAGCGCTGACCGCCACGCGGGCCAATGGTCGCGCGCCAATTGCGACGGCTCGACCCATTCGGGCAGGTCCGGGGCGCGCTCCAGCGCAGTGACCGCAAATTCCCGCATCCGCTTGTTGGTTATTCCTTCGGTCAAGCCATAAACCGGCTCGCGGAGGGGTACCTCACTGACCTTGTCCGGCTCCAGCACTTCCGGGTGGACGATCTGCCATTCATTCCCCCAGGCATCGAGCTTGCCGACTACGGTGCGCTGCTGGTTGAGGGGTAGTTGCTTCTTCGCCCAGGCCGGATTGTTGAAAAAGGTCAGGGTCAGCATGTTGTCCGCACCGTCGCGGGCATAGATGCGCAAGGGGGCCTTCCCCGACCCTGCGCGCACATCGACCGGCGTGACGTCGAGCACCACGATGCGGCCAAGCAGCGAAGCGTTGGCCGCAGGTGCACGGACCCGTTCGATCGTCCCGGTCGGCAGATGGTAGGCAAGATCAATCGCGCGGGTGAGGTCGAGCCGGGCCAGTGCCTTGGCTAGTCCTGGACCCACGCCCTTCAGCGCCTCGGCCTCGGCAAACAGCGGATTGAGGAGATCGGGGCGCATCGGCGGGAGACTAGCGTCGGTTCGCTCGACTGCCTACATGGGCCGCAGTCAACCCGCTGCGATTCCGCTGCGGGTCAATTTGCGTTGGAGGTTGGACAGTCATGGATGAAGTGCTGAGGGCGCTGAAATATCGTGCCTGGCATCGCGGCACCCGCGAAGCCGACATGATGATCGGCGGCTTCTTCGACGCTCATCACGCGACATGGGATGCCCATGACCGCGCCCTGTTTGCAGCACTGCTGACCGAGCAGGACGTCGACATCATGGCCTGGGCGATCGGAGCGAGCGAGGTGCCCGATCGCTATCAAGGTCCAATGTTGGACGCCTTCCGGCGCCTCGATTTCATCAGGACCGCCAAGTGAGCGACGCCCTTTCCCGCATTTTGAAAGCCACGACGCCGCTGACCCTTGCCGGCGTTCCTGCCGGCTTCGTGCCGTGGCTGGCTGCCGACCTGGCGCGTGCCGCGCATGGAACGGGCCCAGGCGGACGCGCCGTGGTCATTGCCGCCGACGAAGCGGCGATGCGCGCGCTGGCGGACACGGTGCCAATTTTCGCTCCCGAAGTGGAAGTGTTGACCTTTCCGGCATGGGACTGCTTGCCCTACGACCGCGCCTCACCTGCCCTTCGCACCATGGCGGAGCGGCTTGCAACGCTTGAAAAGCTCCAGGCCAGGCGCAAGAGCCCGCAACTGCTGATCGCAACCGCCAATGCGGCCACTCAGCGTGTCCTTACCCCCTTTCGGATCCGCCAGCTGACCCGGCGGCTTGCGGAGGGCGAGCGGATCGAGCGCGACCGGCTCGTCTCCCTGCTGGCAGCCAATGGCTACCAGCGCACCGATGCTGTTCATGATGCGGGCGAGTTCGCCGTGCGCGGCTCGATCGTCGACCTGTTCCCGGCAGGCGAAAGCGAGGCCATCCGGATCGACTTCTTCGGCGACGAGATCGAGACGATGCGCCGCTTCGATCCTGCAGACCAGCGCAGCACCGGCAAGACCGGCAGCTTCACCCTGATGCCGGCCAGCGAGGCGCTGCTCGACGAAGAGACGATCAAGCGGTTCCGCTCTCGCTATCGCGAGCAATTCGGCGCCAATGCGACCGGCGATCCGCTCTACCAGGCTATCAGCGACGGACGCCGGCTGGCCGGGATGGAGCATTGGCTGCCGCTGTTCGAAGAGAAGCTGGCAACATTGTTCGAACATCTGGGCGAACATGACGTCATCGTCCGCGACGCCAACACGGACGGCGCGCTCGAGGCGCGGCACGAGGCGATCGAGGATTATTTCGCCAATCGCGAACGGGCGATGGTGTCGGAGCCCGGCAGCTACCGCCCACTCGCCCCGTCGACTCTCTATCTCGGCGACAAGGAGTGGCGAAGCGCAGTCAAGGAGCGGCCGATCCATGCCGCGACTCCCTTCCCGCAGCCCGAATCCGACAAGGTCATCGACTTTGGCGTCGAGGGCCCCCGCGATTTCGCGGCCGAGCGAGCCCAGAACGTCAATGTCTATGAGGCTGTGGCACACCATGTCGCCAAGCTTCGCAAGCAGCAAAAAAAGGCGGTCCTTGCCAGCTACACCGTCGGGGCGCGTGAGCGACTGGCCGGACTGCTAGAGGATCATGGCCTCAAGAGCGTGACGCTGGCAGACAGCTGGCAGGCAGCACTGGGTGCGCCAACACACGTCGCGCTCATCGTCCTGCCGCTCGACCATGGCTTCAACGCGCCGGACGTAGCGGTGCTGACCGAGCAGGACATGCTCGGCGACCGCCTGGTCCGCCGCAAGAAACGGCGCAAGAGCGCCGATGCCTTCCTCGCCGAACTGGCGGCTCTGACGCCCGGCGATCACGTCGTGCACATGGAGCATGGAATCGGACGCTACGAGGGGCTTACGTCAGTAATGGTTGGCAAGGCGCCGCACGACTGCGTGGCGCTGAGCTACGCCGGCGGCGACAAGCTTTATGTTCCGGTCGAGAATATCGACGTCCTGTCGCGTTACGGCGGTGCCGGTGAAGGAGCGACGCTCGACCGGCTCGGCGGCGAGGCCTGGCAGCGCCGCAAGTCGCGGATGAAGGAGCGGATCCGCGAAATTGCCGGCGAGCTGATCAAGACGGCGGCCATCCGAGCGACGCGCGCTGGACAGGTCGCCGAAGCCGACGATTCCGCCTTTCCGCAGTTCGTCGACCGTTTTCCTTACGAGGAGACCGACGACCAGGACCGCGCGATCGCCGAGGTGCTGGAGGATCTGGAAAGCGGCAAGCCGATGGACCGGCTGGTGTGCGGCGATGTCGGCTTCGGCAAGACCGAGGTGGCGCTGCGCGCCGCGTTCGTCGCCGCGATGGCCGGATACCAGGTCGCTCTGATCTGTCCGACCACCCTGCTTACACGCCAGCATTATTCGAACTTCATCGCGCGTTTCCATGGCTTCCCGATCGAGATTGGACGTCTGTCCCGCCTTGTTCCGGCGGGGGAAGCCAAGGCAACCAGGGAAGGCATCGAAAAGGGCACCGTCGACATCGTCATCGGCACCCACGCGCTCCTGGCCAAGTCGATCCAGTTCAAGAAGCTGGGGCTGGTGATCGTCGATGAGGAGCAGCATTTCGGGGTCGCGCACAAGGAGCGGCTGAAGGCGCTGAAAGAGGACGTCCACGTTCTTACCCTCACCGCCACGCCGATCCCGCGGACGCTTCAGATGGCGATGTCGGGACTTCGCGAGCTGTCGGTCATCCAGACGCCACCGGTCGATCGCCTCGCGGTGCGGACCTACGTCATCCACTGGGATGCGGTTGTGATGCGCGAGGCGTTGCTCCGCGAACATTATCGCGGCGGCCAGAGCTTCCTGGTTGCCCCGCGCATCGCCGACCTGCCCGATCTGGAGAAATGGATTGCCGAGGAAGTGCCGGAGGTGAAGGCGGTCACCGCGCACGGGCAGATGAGTGCTTCCGAGGTCGAGGAGCGGATGAGCGCCTTCTATGACAGGAAATATGACGTGCTCCTGTCGACAACCATCGTTGAAAGCGGGCTCGATATCCCGTCGGCGAACACGCTGATCGTCCATCGTGCGGATCGTTTCGGTCTCGCCCAGCTCTACCAGCTGCGCGGCCGCGTCGGCCGGTCGAAGACGCGCGCCTATGCCTATCTGACGACCCCTTCGGACCGATCGCTGACGGAAGGCGCGGACAAGCGGCTGCAGGTGCTGGCCAATCTCGACAGCCTGGGTGCCGGTTTCCAGCTTGCCAGCCACGACCTCGACATTCGGGGTGCGGGCAATCTGCTTGGCGACGAGCAGTCGGGCCACATCAAGGAGGTCGGCTTCGAGCTCTATCAGTCGATGCTGGAGGACGCGATCCTCGAGCTCAAGTCTGGCGCAACCGAGCGCCGCGAAGAATTCGCCCCGCAAATCAACGTCGAAGCGCCGATCCTTATCCCCGAGCTTTATGTGCCGGATCTCGACCTTCGAATGGGTCTCTACCGCCGCTTGGGCGAGCTCGAAGACCGGCAGGAGGTCGAGGCTTTCGGCGCCGAGCTAATCGACCGCTTCGGAAAACTCCCACCCGAAACGCAGAACCTGCTGCAAATCGTCGAGACCAAAATCAACTGCAAGAAGGCCTGCATCGCCAAGCTGGACGTCGGCGCGAAGGGAGCGGTCGTCACCTTTGCAGCGAGCGGTTTCCCAGATCTTCCCGGCCTGCTCGGCTATGTCGAGCGGTTGAAAGGTGCGGCAAAGCTCAGGCCCGACAGCAAGCTGATCGTCAGCCGCGACTGGCCGACCGGCGAGGCGCGTCTCAACGGTGCATTGCAGATTTCGCGGGGATTGATGCGGGTGCTGGCGGCCAGCGAGACGAAGGAGCTTGAGCCGGCCTAGGCAGCTTCGCGGTTCGCGGCCAGGACGAACCGCTCAAGTTCCGCTTCATCCAGCGCGCCGGCGCCGAGGAAGCCCTGGTAGAGGTCGCAGCCCCATTCCTCCAGCAAATGGAGCTGGGCGGGGTTCTCGACTCCCTCGACGATCACCTTGAGGCCAAGCTCGCGCGCCAGGCGGATCATCGCCTTGACGATGATCCGGTCGCGTGTCCCGCCGACGATGTCGGCGATCATCGCCCGGTCGATCTTGATCGCGTCGAGCGGCAGCGAGGCGAGATAGGCGAGGCTCGAATAGCCGGTCCCGAAGTCATCGATGGCAATGCGGATGCCCGCCGCCCTCAGCCTTGCGAGGCGGCCCGCCACCTCGAGCCGGTCCTCCATCAGGCTGCTTTCGACGATCTCGACCGTAATCTGCTCGGGCGTCAGCCCCGCGTCGGCGATCTCGGCCAGAAGCCATTGTTCATAGCCCGGGCGATCGAGATCGCGCGGCAACAGGTTGATCGACAGCCGAAGATCGGCCAGCGCTCCGCGCCAGCTTCCGAAGGTCCGAAGCGCCTTCCGCTGCATGGCCCGGGAGAGCCGTTCCGAAAGGCCAACCGCCTCGGCCCGAGCGAACAGTTGCTCGGGGCAATCGACCTCGTCCCATCGGGCAAGCGCCTCGACACTGGCGATGCGGCCGCTGGCGGGTTCGATCTGCGGCTGGAAACGAAGTTCGATCCGGTCGCGTCGGATGGCCTGCTCAAGCCGCCGGTCGCGCTTGGATAAAGCGGGCGCCACGATCCCCCGATCGGACGCCCGCTTCCCCCCAAGTCTTGGCCAAAGCCATTCTCGCATGAGCACCGCTTACTGCCCCAAATCACCTGTCCCAATGGGCGATTCCGGCGCGATCCGTTTCGGGACAGTGGCGCGGCCCGGCGAAATGCCTATGTTGGCGCTGGTGAATGCGTCTCGACCCTCCAATGCCACGCCGGAGCGCGACCTTGCCGCGCAGGGCATCGGGCTGGTCGCGTCGCCGGGTCAGGCCGCCCAATCGGCCGAGGCGCTGCTTCGCCGGCGCTACAGCTGGGCCGATGCCGAAAAGGCACAAACGCTGGTTGCCCTCGGCGGCGACGGCTTCATGCTGCAGACGCTTCATTCGATGCTGGAGGACGGCGAGGCTCGTCCCGTGTTCGGAATGAACCGCGGCACCTTCGGCTTCCTGATGAACGAATGGCGCCTCGACCGCCTCCATGAGCGGATCCAGGCCGCGAAGCACATCCGCGTCACGCCGCTCGTCATGGAAGCGACGGACATCCATGGGAAAACCTGGTCCCATCCAGCGATCAACGAGGTGTCCCTGCTGCGCGAGACGCGGCAGACCGCAAAGATCGAGATCTGCGTCAACGGCAGGGTTGTCATGCCGGAGCTGGTGGCCGACGGCGTGCTGGTGGCAACCCCGGCGGGGTCGACCGCCTATAACCTCTCGGCCCATGGCCCGATCCTGCCGCTTGCGGCGAAAATGCTGACCCTGACCTCGATCAGCCCCTTCCGCCCGCGCCGCTGGTCCGGCGCCATCCTGCCGGACGACGTCTCGGTCCGATTCCGGGTTCTTGAGGCGGACAAACGCCCAGTCGCTGCGGTCGCTGACCAGTTCGAGGTCCGCGAAGTGTGCACCGTCGACGTGGCCCTGGACCGCTCGCGCTCATTGACCCTGCTGTTTGATCCCGAACATGCGCTCGACGAGCGCATTGCGATGGAGCAGTTCGCCCACTGACGCGGATCCACCGTCCGGTGCGATTTTATGGGCATAGGTCTCGACTGCCGCTTGCAACCCGCGATGAGCGCGTTATAGGGCGGCGTCGCTCCGGCCAACGGAGCCGCTCCCCGGTAGCTCAGCGGTAGAGCATCCGACTGTTAATCGGACGGCCGCCTGTTCGAATCAGGCCCGGGGAGCCATTTTTCCTCAGAAATGCGCGAAAACCCGAACGGCCTGCGCAAAAGGCGCAATTCCGCCTCGGTAATTCTGCCGATTGAGGCCTGTTAACGTCAATTCTACGTGCGTTCGTTCCGGAAGTGAAAGGAGACGCATGAAACGGCTTCTCGTCACATTCAGCGCGTTCGCACTGGGCATGACGGCGACGCCCGCCCAGGCCGACCATTACTATCGCAACTATCACCATCACCACCATCATGACCATGACGATGACGAGGCGGTTGCCTTCGTTGTCGGAGGCTTGATCGGCGCCGTCGGCGGTTATGCGGTCGGTTACGGCCATCGCTACCGCCATGGCTACGGCTACGGCTACGGCCATGGATATCGAGGTTATGGATATCCGGGCTACGGATACCCGGCTTATGGCTATGCTGTTCCGCCCTACCCTTACCTTCCGCCGCTCCCGCCGCCGGTCTACGGCTATTACGGGCGGCCCTATGGCTATGGATTCTACGGCGGCTACCCCCTCTATCGGGGATATGGCCCTCGTTATGCCCACCGCGCCTATCGGCGGCACTATTATCGCCGCTACTGAAGGTCTGCACCGCTGAAACAACGAAGCGGCCGGGTTTTGGCCCGACCGCCTCGGCGAGATGCGTTCATGTCCCCGAAGAGACCACCCCGCGACCTTATCAAGGATGGCGGAGACGCATCCGTCCAGTATCCATTTTCGACTGTGCCAGCGTGGGACGTAGCCAAGCTACGTCTAGGTCCCTGAAGAACGCGATCAATAGCCACAAAATATCGACGGCTTCATCAGTCGAGCGGGTGACACATTACTAATCTTTGTCTATAACCTGCGTTGGTTATCGTATGCTCGGTTGCGGTTTCCTGAAAGGAGATCGTGATGCTGAAATCCGACACTGACCTACGCGGTTCGGACCGCGTCTTCGAAACAGGCATGCATGACGTAAATGCGATCGCGGAAGCGCTCGGTGCCGCCCAAAACGACTATATAGTCAAGTGGTGGTGGAAGTACGGCAAGCCCGCATTCATCGATCAGATCGTGGGCGGGCTCGAAGTACGTCCCGACCGGATCGGGCGGACTCTTGAGCAGCTGCTCAGCCTCAATAGTGCAGATGTGCAGGTGATCGCACGAGTCCAGCCTTTTGGAAACAAGGGCCTCGAATCCTATCAGGTCGAGCTCGAGATGCGTCGTAGCCCCGGCAACTGACGAGATGGCGCGGCGGGTGGAAACGCCCGCCGCGCGCCCGTTCCGTCTGGGGAGGCGCATCGATGGGACCTACTGGCGACGACATTCGCGATATCCAGCTGCACCCGTCTTTGCGGTGCAACCTGCGCTGTGCCCATTGCTATTCCAGTTCCAGTCCGGATTCCACGCCCGCGCTTTCCGTCGAAAGCATCGAGCAGATGCTGGCGGAAGCCGCTGAGGAAGACTTTAATGCCGTCAGCGTCTCGGGGGGCGAGCCGCTGATTTACCCAGCGCTCCCACAACTTCTGCAGTCCGCAACTGCGATGGGCTTTTCCGCAACCGTCACGACCAATGGAATCCCGTTAAATGCCCGGCGCGTCGACGCCATCGCACCTTTTGTATCGTTGATTGCAATCAGCCTGGACGGCGCTCCCGCCAGTCACGACAAGATGCGGGGAATGGTGGGCGCATTCGACCGGATGCGCGAACGTCTCCCCCTCCTGCGCGATGCCGGCATCCCGTTCGGCTTCATTTTTACCCTGACTCTTCACAACCTGCACGAGCTGGCCGAAGTGGCCGATTTTGCGGTTGCTGAAGGGGCGTGCCTGCTTCAGGTCCACCCGCTCGAAGCTGCGGGCCGCGCTCGCGAGTCGGGGCTCCATCCGCCGGATGATCTGGAGCTATCCTACGCCTTTTTGGAAGTCGCCCGACTTCAGCGGCAATTCCGCGATCAAATTACACTGCAATATGATGTGGCCGACCGGTCTCTCGTCGAGCGGGAACCATGCCTGGCGTTCCTGATAGATACCCCGGCGCCCGAACTGGTTGCGGAGATGCCGCTCGCCCATCTCATCCCGTCGCTGGTCCTTCAGGAGGACGGATGGATTGTCCCCCTGCAGCATGGTTTTTCATCCCATTACGCGGTGGGTCGGCTTGGCGATGGCAAGTTTCGCGATTCCGCCGCACGCTGGAAGCAAGACATGTTACCTGATTTTCTGGCGCTAGCGCGGAAGACATGGGATGAAATAGGCGTGTCGCCAGCCCATCTGCCGTACACCAATTGGTACGCGGCCATTAGTGGCCTCAGCCACGAGGCACTGGCGCCTCCCACTGCGCCGGCGGCCGGTAGACCGAACCAAGTATCGCCAGCTTCCCGAAACCTCGTCTGCTAACCCTCCATCGCCGCCATCAGCGAGGCATTTCCTCCAGCAGCAGTGGTGTCGATGCAGGTCACCCGCTCGGTCGCGAAGCGGGCGACATAGTGCGGCCCGCCGGCCTTGGGACCGGTGCCCGACAGCCCCTCCCCGCCGAACGGCTGGCTTTCGACTACGGCACCGATCTGGTTGCGGTTGACGTAGAGGTTGCCGACCCGGGCATTGGCTTCGACAAATTGCCGGGTGGTGTCGATCCGGCTCTGCAGGCCGAGCGTCAAGCCATAGCCGGTGGCGTTGATCGCCTCGATCACCTTGTTCAACTCGCCCGATTTCCAGCGCACGACGTGCAGGATCGGCCCGAAATGTTCACGGTCGAGTTCGGCCAGGCTCTTGATCTCGTACATCGACGGCTTGACGAAGTGGCCGTGCTCCGCGCTCTCCGGCAGCTCGATCTCGGCCAGCAATCGGCCCTTGGCCTTGAGTTCGTCGAGATGCTTGTCAAGCGCCGCCCTTGCGTCGTCATCGATCACGGGGCCCACGTCGGTCGTGCATTGACCGGGATCACCGATAGTTAGCGCCTGCATCGCACCGGAAATCATCTCCAGCATTGAATCCGCGACATCGTCCTGGACAAACAGCACCCGTAGCGCCGAGCAGCGTTGCCCCGCGCTTTGGAATGCCGAGGAAATGACGTCGCGGGTAACCTGCTCGGGCAGCGCTGAGCTATCGACGATCATTGCATTCTGCCCGCCGGTTTCGGCGACGAACGGGATGATCGGTCCATCGCGGTCAGCCAGCGTGCGATTGATCATGCGCGCCGTCTCGTTCGAGCCCGTGAAGACGACGCCCGCGACGAGGGGATGCGCGGTCAGCGTCCCGCCCACGATCCTGCCCGAGCCTGGCGCAAGTTGGACGACCTCCTTTGGGATACCCGCCTTGTGCATCAGCGCGATCGCAAGCGCGGCGACTAACGGTGTTTGCCCGGCAGGCTTGGCGATTACGGCATTGCCGGCAGCCAGCGGCGCCGAAACCAGCCCGGTGAAGATAGCGAGCGGGAAATTCCAGGGCGAGATGCTGGCGATCACGCCACGGCCATGGAGGCGCAACTCGTTCTGCTCGCCGGTCGGGCCGGGCAATGGAAGCGGCCTGGTGAATTGCCGTCGCGCTTCGGCGGCGTAGAACCGAAGGAAATCGACTGCCTCGCGCACTTCGAGGACTGCGTCGACCAGCGTCTTCCCGGCCTCGCGAATGCACAGCGAGAAGAATTCCTCCGCATGCTTCTCGTAAAGATCGGCGGCCCGTTCGAGTTTCTGTGCTCGGGATTCGCCGCCGAGCGTGTCCCATTGAAGCTGAGCTGCGTGGCCGGCGCGGACCATATGGTCGACCTCCGCGGCACTAGCCTCGAACGTCGTACCCACCGTGATGCGCTGATCATGCGGTGAAGTGATGGGCCGCCCCTCACCTTTCCCCAGTGTCGGCCGGGCGGACCAGCTGCGACTTTCGAGCGACTTTAGCCGATCGAGCAAAGGCTCCCGAATGAGCGGATCGGACAGGTCGACCCCGACACTGTTGCGACGGCCCGTTCCGAAAAGGTCGGTCGGGAGAACGATCGCCGGGTTGCGCTTGGGCTGAAGCTCCCCGAGCTCGGCTACGGGATCGCGCACAAGATCGTCGACTGCGACGTCTTCGTCGGCAATGCGGTTGACGAAGCTGGAGTTGGCGCCGTTCTCGAGCAGGCGACGGACGAGATAGGCGAGAAGTTCCTTGTGGCTTCCGACCGGCGCGTAGATGCGGACGGGAGTTGGCAGGTCGCCGATCCCCTCCTCCAGCTTGGCCAGCTCTTCGTAAAGCCCCTCGCCCATGCCGTGCAGCCGCTGGAACTCGAACGGTGTCTTGCCGGCCAGCGCCTTCACCGCGCCGATCGTGTTGGCATTGTGCGTGGCGAAAGCTGAATAGATGCAGTCGCCTGCTTCGAGCATGCGCTTTGCGCAAGCGAGATAGGATACGTCAGTCGCAACCTTGCGGGTGAAGACGGGATAGTCCGGCAACCCCGCGACCTGCGCCATCTTAATCTCGCTGTCCCAATATGCGCCCTTGACCAGGCGGACCATCAGCTTGCGCTTGTGCTTTCGAGCCAGCTCGATCGTCCAATCGACCAGCGGCACCGCGCGCTTGGAGTAGGCCTGCAGCGCAAGCCCGAACCCGCCCCATCCATTGGCGAACAGAGCCTCGTCGGCGACCAGTTCCTCGATGATGTCCATCGACAACTCCAGCCGGTCGGCTTCCTCGGCGTCAATGGTGAGATGGATGTCTGCGGCGGCAGCTTTCAGCGCCAGCTCGCGGACCACCGGGAGGATCGCCCCTTTTGCCTCGCTGGCATGGCTCCATTCGTAACGGGGATGAAGCGCCGACAGCTTGACCGAAATGCCCGGGGCCTTGCGGAACCCCCCTTTGGCCGTTGCCGCAATGGTGTCCAGCGCGTCGCCATAGGCCTTGGCGTAGCGGGCGGCGTCGGCATGGGTCTTGGCGGCCTCTCCAAGCATGTCGAAGCTGTGGCTCCAGCCTTTGGTTTGTTCCGGAGCTGCCCGCTGCAGGGCCTCGTCGATTGTTCGGCCGAACACGAACTGGCGGCCCAGGATCTTCATCGCCTGGCTGACGGCGGTACGGATCACCGGCTCGCCAAGACGACCGACAGCTCGTCCGAGCGCCGCGCGCCAGCTGTCCGACTTGTCGTTGGCTTCCTCCAGCACCTTGCCGGTCAGTAGCAGCGAGAAGGTAGCCGCGTTTACGAAGGTCGAGCGGCTGTCGCCCAACTTTTCAGCCCAGTCGGGGCCAGACAGCTTGTCGGCGATCAGATCGTCCGCGGTTTCCGCATCGGGAATTCGAAGCAGCGCTTCGGCAAGGCACATCAATGCGATGCCTTCATCGGAACCAAGGTCATATGCCTGGAGGAAGGCATCGAGGCCCGCCGCCTTGTGACCGCGAACGGCCTTGACCAGCGTTCGGGCGATCGCCGCCGCCTCGCCTTGTTGAGCGCCGCTCAGCCTGGCCTCCCTGAGGCGCTGGCGCACGATTTCATTCTCGTCCGGACGATAAGCCTGACGAAGCGTCTTGCGGTCGATCATGTCTGCAGCCCTTGGGTTCAGGCCGCCTGGCCGTGGCAATGCTTGTACTTAAGCCCCGAGCCACAGGGGCACGGTGCGTTCCGGCTGGTCGGCGCGACAATCGTCTCGCCGTCGGCGACGCGCTCCGGCAGGGGCGGCTGCGGCGCATGGAGCGGCGGAAGGTTGGCAAGAAGCGCGCCTGTCCCATCGACATCGGCCGTATCGTCATCCCCCGACAGCGGATCGATGTGATGGGTGATGAAGTCAGGAAGAGCAAAAGCGCCCGCCGGGGTCATCTGGACCGGCTCGTCGAACTGGACCTGGGCGCGCAGAAGCAGGCGGGTCACGTCCTCGCGGATCGTCACCAGGAGCCGTTCGAACAGCAGGAAGGCTTCCTGCTTATATTCGTCGATCGGCTTCTTTTGGGCATAGCTGCGCAGGTGGATGACCGCGCGTAGCGCGTCGAGCGTCGCCAGATGCTCTTTCCAATGATGGTCGAGGTTCTGGAGCAGGACGTTCTTTTCCACCTCGACCCAGCGCTCGCGCTCGACCATCTCGACCTTGGCCTGCATCTTCTGATCAGTAAGCTCGCGAAGTCGCTCCATGACCATTTCCTGGTCGACCGCTTCTTCCGTCAGCCAGTCGTCGATCGGCGGATCGATGTCGAGCAGTTCGCGGACGCTGTCCTTCAGACGCTCGACATCCCACTGTTCGGGATAGGTGTTTTCCGGACAGCTGGCCATCACCAGCCCGTCGATGGTCTCGGCGCGGAAGTCCTCGACGACGTCGCTGACATGCTCCGCGTCCATGATCTCGGCGCGCTGATCGTAAATGACCTTGCGCTGGTCGTTCATGACGTCGTCGAACTCGACGACCTGCTTGCGGATGTCGTAGTTGCGGGCCTCGACCTTCTTCTGCGCGGTTTCGATCGCCTTGGAGATCCACGGGCTGATGATCGCTTCGCCGTCCTCCAGATTCTTGTTCATCAGGCGGGCGAACGCCGTCTGCGGGCCGAAGATGCGGAGCAGATCGTCGTCGAGGCTCAGATAAAAGCGCGACAGGCCGGGGTCGCCCTGGCGGCCCGAGCGTCCGCGCAGCTGGTTGTCGATACGGCGGCTCTCGTGCCGCTCGGTGCCGAGCACGTACAGACCGCCGGCTTCCAGCACCTTTTGCTTTTCCGCCTCGATTTCGGCTGACATACGCTCGATCGCTTTGTCGCGATCCGGGCCTTCCGGAACGTCCTTGAGCTCGTCCTCGATGCGGAATTCAAGGTTGCCGCCCAACTTAATGTCGGTTCCCCGACCGGCCATGTTGGTGGCGATGGTGACCATGCCGAGGCGTCCGGCCTGAGCCACGATATGCGCTTCCATCTCATGGAAGCGGGCATTGAGCACGCTATGCTGGATGTTTTCCTTGTTGAGATATTCCGAAAGCATTTCCGACTTTTCGATCGAAACGGTGCCGACCAGCACCGGCTGGCCCTTTTCCTGCCGCGATTTGATCTCCTTCGCGATCGCGCCGAATTTGTCGGTGATGTTCTTGTAGAACTCGTCATCCTCATCCTGCCGCTGCACGGGGACGTTAGTGGGGATGGTGACAACGTTCATCCGGTAGATGTCAAAAAATTCCGGCGCCTCGGTAGCCGCCGTGCCGGTCATTCCCGCCAGTTTTGGGTACATGCGGAAGTAGTTCTGGAAGGTGATCGATGCGAGCGTCTGGTTTTCAGGTTCGATCTGGACTCCTTCCTTGGCTTCAACCGCCTGGTGAAGGCCATCCGACCAGCGGCGGCCTTCCATCATTCGACCGGTAAACTCGTCGATGATGATGACCTTGTCGTCCTTGACGATGTAATCGATGTCCCGCTTGAACATCTTGTTGGCCTTGAGGGCCTGGTTCAGGTGATGGACCACCTGAGTATTGGCGATGTCGTAGAGGTTCTGACCCTCGATCAGGCCAGCGGTCTCGAGCATCCGCTCTGCCTTTTCCGTCCCGTCCTCCGTCAGGACGATGCTCTTCTGCTTCTCGTCCTTTTCATAGTCGGTATCGACGAACTGCTTAACGATCGCGTCGACGCCCATGTAAAGTTCCGACTTGTCGTCAGTCGGCCCGGAAATGATCAGCGGGGTGCGCGCCTCGTCGATGAGAATCGAATCGACCTCGTCGACAATCGCGTAGGCAAACGGCCGCTGGACCATCTGCTCGCGGGTGAACTTCATATTGTCGCGCAGGTAATCGAAGCCGAGCTCGTTGTTCGTCGCGTAGGTGATGTCGGCGTTGTAGGCGGCGCGGCGTTCTTCGTCGGTCAGGTTGGGAATGA
>DASTVY010000213.1:0-5646 GCA_035758865.1 Sphingomicrobium sp.
GAACAACTGGGGATTTTGCGGCAGGTTCAGCGTCGCCGTGCTGTTCACCGGCGGAGCGGCGTCCTGGGCCGCGCCGGCAGTTGCGATTACCAAACCCAATGCCAATGAAACCGTCTGTGCCAGGCGGGCCGAAGCCCTGGAATCCTTCACCACCACCCTCAAAATCCCTTTGTCGCCAACGCCATAGGAAGTTGCCATTACAGTTCGGTGCTGAACCGAAGCTTAGCGGCCGATGCCCTTCAGCGCGAAGTTTATGGAAAAAGTACTGCCCTTCCGGAACTGCCCGATCCGCTCATAGTCGCGCTTCCACGCCACGCCAAGCTCCAGACATTCATCCTCGTAGGTTACGCCGAGGCGATAACGTACCGGCTCGAAGCCGTCGGCGATGCTGAGCGGATCTTCATCGGCATCGCTGAGGTCAAGGACCGTCGAGCCGAATACCGACCAATAGGGAAGGACCTGCCAGCGCCCGGCGAGCCTCAGCTCTTCCTTGTCGCGAAGGTCTTCGACCGTCGGTGAAATATCGCGGTTGAGGCGCAGGTAGGCGACCTGCGCATAGGTGAGGTTGGTTCCAACCGTCAGGTCGAGCTCGTTCCGGCGAACCGCCAGATTGTCCTTGTCGACGCGATATCGGTGCGTGACGTCCACCAGCCGGCCGAACCGAACTCGAGTGCGTCCGACAATGTCCGAGAAGCGGTCGGTGAGCCCGGTCCCGTCGGGGAAAAGCACGGGTTCGTTGGTCAGCCGATAGCTCTGCCCGACCACCGCGTCGATCGACCATTTCGGCCGGTCGAACGCCCATTCGAGGCCATATGTCACGCGTGACCCATCTTCCCACCGGTCGTAACCGGGGAAGCGGTTCAATGCGAACAGGTTGCTGTCTTCAAGGTCGACGGCGCGGGCATCCTCGTTGGGAATGTCCATATTTTCCGTCGGCGGAGTGAGCACCAGCTGGATCCGAGGAGTCAGCCGCTGCAAGCCGCCCCATAGTTGGCCGAACAGCGGCCATCGCATGTCGGCGGCCAGAGCGCCGATACCTCGGAACTGCCAGCCATTCTTGCCGCGGTAAATGTCGACCACCGTCTCGGCGGATTCGTCGGTGTGATAGGCATCGGCCCGGGCGTAAGCGGTCAGAGACAGTTCCTGACCCATCCTCGTCAACGTACGCATGTCCCAGCGGGCGCTGGCAAAGGCGCGCTGCGTGTCCTGGCCATCGATGCGCAGAATCGAGAGGCTGTTGGCCTGCAGCTCGACATGGCCGCCAAGCAAGGGATCGTCGAGCCGAAGCCTTGCATCAAGCGCCGGGAGGGCGAAGGGGATCCGGTCCTGATGATCGGTGCTTCGGAGGCCCTGGAACGCCCAGCCTTCGATCGATACATAGCTGTCGAGCGAGATTCGTTCGGCATTCACAAAGCTGCGGAGCCGGTCGTCGCGCGTAATGTCATACTGCCGCGCTACCGTCTTGTCGGTCGCAGCCCGCAGCGACCCCGTCACCGTCCAGAAGGGGTCGAGCTGGAAACGCCCATTCCCCTCGAAATAGCCGCGGAAGCCGTCTTTGTCTTCAGGGGTTGGGTCGACCGCGTCCGGATCCGGGATGTCGCCATAGGTGACGAACGCACCCAGCTGGTAAGCGCCCTTGGACGTCAGATGACGCCAGCGGGTTTCCAGCGCCGGAAGAGCACCGGTATAGATGTGCGGCGTGATGGTGAGGTCCCGGTTTCGATCCATCCGCCAGTAATAGGGAAAGTCGATCTCCAGCCCGTTGTTGCTGTCGAAGCGAATGCCGGGAACCAGCGCACCGCTGAACCCGCCTTCGCCCGATCCATCGCCGATGCTGAAAATTGGCAAGAGCGGCAAGTGAACGCCAAGGACGGTCAGGCGACCGCCGTTGAAGCGAATTCGCCCGCTAGCCCGGTCATGGGTGACGCGGGCAGCACTAATCTTCCAGCTGGGGTCTTTCGGGCAGCCTTCGGCCGTCGTGACCGGGCAGGCTGTGTAGACCGCATGTTCGAGCTGGGTAACGTCGCCTGTCCGGGATCCGCGCGTCGCGGCAATGCGCCCGCCGCTTTCCAGCACAATCAGCAAATTTTCGATCGTTCCGTCGCGCAGCGTGTCGGTGAGGTCGACTCTCTCACTGACGAGCTTGTCACCCTGCGGTGTCATCACAACCACATTGCCCTCGGCAACGACGCGGCCGGTCCGGCGGTCCCAGCTTACCTTGTCCGCCGCCAGGTAATTGCCTTCGCGCGACATCCGTACCTGGCCCTGTGCCGAGACGACGTCGGCCTGATTTTCGTATGTTACTTCATCGGCGCTGAACTCGATCACCGGCTCGGTTGCGGGCGGGAGGGCACTCGCGGCTATGGGTTCCTGCGCCCAAGCCGTACCAGGGGTCGCCATCACCAGCGGCAGCGCCGTTAAACAGAGGCCTATCGATCGCACTGCCAACAATACGCCCCGCTTGGTCCGAATACTGGAGGAGAATCGCCTATTGCACCTTGAGCGGAGGGCGGCAATCCGGCTTGGGACAAGTAGCCCCTTTGCCATGACGCAACTTGACGCTTAAAGGGCCGAAACCCCGCCCTTTTTCGTGTTTGAGGAATTCCATGCAGATCCGCTTTGCTGACGCCCGTCCGACCGGGGATTTCGCCCTTGTGCTGCCTGTCGCCGGATCGACTTCACAGGGCCTCGACAGCCTGGGCGCGTCAAAGGCCGGCGTTGTGGCGGCGCTGAAGCGCAGCCGGTTTGAAGGCGACACCGGATCGGTAGTGGAAATCTTTCTCGAAGCGGATGGCGGCCGCCGGCTGATCGTTGCCGGCACGGGTGCCAAGGGCAATGACGGGGATGCTCCGGAGAAATTCGCTGGTGCAGCAATCGCACGGCTGCTGACGTCCGGCGAAACGCACGCGGTTATCGATCTCACGGGGATGAAGCTGGATGCCGACGAAGCTGCCCGAGTAGCTCTCGCCACGGCGCTTCGCGGCTGGCGCTATGATCGCTATCGGACCCGCATCAAGGAAAAGCAAAAGGTCACGCTGACGACCGTCACCATCGTGGGCGCCGGGCAGGCGGCTGAAGAGCGTTACGCCACCCGCTATGCCTCTGTCGTCGAGGGCGTGTCGCTGACCCGCGAACTGGTCACTGAGCCCGCCAACATCATCTATCCGGAAAGCTTCGTCGAGCGCGTTACCGAGAGCATCAAAGGCCTCGGGCTCGAAATCCAGGTGCTCGGACGCGACGAGATGGCCAAGCTCGGAATGGGCGCACTGCTCGGTGTCGCGCAGGGCTCGGTGCGGGAGCCGAAAATGCTGGTCCTGAAGTGGAACGGAGGAAAGTCCGGCGACGCGCCGGTGGCCTTTATCGGAAAGGGCGTAACCTTCGATACGGGCGGCATTTCGATCAAGCCGGCCCAGAACATGGAAGCCATGAAGTGGGACATGGGCGGAGCCGGGGCCGTGGCTGGCGCAATGAAGGCGCTTGCGGGTCGCAAGGCAAAGGCGAACGTGGTCGGCGTCTGCGGCATGGTTGAGAATATGCCGGACGGCAATGCGCAGCGCCCGGGCGACGTGGTCACCACCATGTCGGGCCAGACGGTCGAAGTCATCAACACCGACGCGGAAGGGCGGTTGGTCCTCTGCGACGCGATGACCTGGACGCAGCGCACCTTCAAGCCAAAGGCGATGATCGACCTGGCGACTCTTACCGGTGCGATGGTGATCACGCTGGGCCATGAATATGCGGGCTTTTTCGCCAACGACGAAAAGCTGTCTGCTCAGCTGATCAAGGCGGCAGATAAGAGCGGCGACAAATTGTGGCGGCAGCCGCTGGCCGATGCCTATGACCGGCTGATCGATTCGCCGATCGCCGACATGAAGAATGTCGGCCCTCGTGAAGCGGGCTCAATTACCGCGGCGCAGTTCCTGAATCGCTATGTTGAGGACGGTGTCGCTTGGGCTCACCTGGACATCGCCGGCATGGCGTGGGCGGACAAGGCATCGGCAACGGCCGAAAAGGGAGCGACCGGCTATGGCGTGCGGCTCCTCGATCAATATATCGCCGACACGGTCGAAGCCTGATCCTTCGATACGCGGCTTCGTCAGGCTCAGCCGCTACTCAGGATGAGCGGATATTATTTGACCGTTCATGCTGAGTCGGCATTGAGCAAAGTCGAAATGCCGTATCGAAGCACGCAAGTACCGGAATGAGAGTCGACTTCTACCAACTCGGCGCAGCGCAGCCCGACAGCGTAATTTCCGCGATTGCCGGAAGGCTGGTCGAGGAGAACCAGCGTTTGCTGGTCGTTGCATCCGACGAGGGGCTGCTTGCACGGCTCGACCGGCAGCTGTGGGACCAGGGTGCGGCAAGCTTCCTGCCGCACGGTTTGGCTGGCGGACCGGACGATACAGCCCAGCCGATCCTGCTTTCGACCGGCACTGATGCGCCCAATCTCGCCCGGAATCTCCTGATCGCCGACGGTGAGTGGCGTGAGGCAGCGCTGACCTACGACCGGGCCTTTTTTCTATTCGACGAAGGCACGTTGGATGGCGCGCGGTTGGCCTGGAAACTGCTTGCTGGCCGTGAGGGCGTCGAGCGCAATTATTGGGCACTCGAGGATGGAAAGTGGGTGAAAAAGGGCTGAGCCTTGCCCTTCATGCTCGCTCCGGCTAGGGGCGCGGCCAATCCCAACCCCTCTACAACCTGGAGCCCACAATGGCGGTTACCCGCACCTTTTCGATCATCAAGCCCGACGCCACCCGCCGCAATCTGACCGGCGCGGTCACCAAGGCGCTCGAGGATGCCGGCCTGCGCGTCGTCGCCTCGAAGCGGATCCACATGACCCGCGACCAGGCCGAGGGCTTCTACGCGGTCCACAAGGAGCGCCCGTTCTACAATGACCTGTGCACCTTCATGACCTCCGGTCCGGTCGTCGTTCAGGTCCTCGAAGGCGAGGATGCAGTGAAGCTCAACCGCGACGTGATGGGCGCAACCAACCCGGCCGACGCCGCTGAGGGCACCATCCGCAAGCTTTATGCTGAATCGATCGAAGCCAACTCGGTCCACGGTTCCGACAGCGACGAGAATGCCGCGATAGAGATCGCCTTCTTCTTCAAGCCGGATGAAATCGTCGGCTGACTAACACTGTGATGCCGGCGAAGGGTGGCATCCATGTTTCTCCCAGCATCCGGAGAGAAAGGGGCATCGGTTCGCTCCCCTCGTTGCGGAGCTGACCTTAAGCTTGCGACGAAGCTCGGTCGATCAGAACTGCTCGGCCGCCCGCATCAGCTTGGTCAACCTCGGCGGGGCCATCGACAGCCAGCTGCGCTGAAGCCAGTCGGCGACATGATCCCAGTCGACCTTCGGCCGGTCGACCTTGATCCCGATCCAGTCGGATGGGCCGTAATAGGCTGGGCGGAAATAAAGCTCGGGTTCGGCCTCGATCAGTTGCGCCATCTCGTCCTGGCCGCTGCATTTGACCAGCAGCCCGACCGATTCTTCGCCGTGATAGCGATTCCACATGATGGCGAAGAATTTGCTGCTGCTCTTGCTGCCGACCTTCCAACCGGGCGAGCCGTGGCTGGTCTGGAAGCTTGTTTCCGGCAATGTCAACGCAAGCTCCCCGACTTTGCTGGTAATCCAGTCGAAGTC
>DASTVY010000237.1:0-2280 GCA_035758865.1 Sphingomicrobium sp.
TCTGCTCGACGACCGGCAGGCCGTCCATGTCGGCTCGAAGCATTAGCACCGGTCCCGGGCCGTTCGTCATGACCGCAACCACACCGGTCTTTCCAACTTTCTCGGTGACCTTGAAGTCGAGCTTGCGCAACTCCGGAGCGACTTTCGCCGGCGTTCGGACCTCCTGCATCGAGAGCTCGGGGTTCGCATGGAGGTCGCGATAGAGCGTCATCAATTGCGGCATGTCGGCGCGGATCGCGTCCGACAGCGCGGCGGCATTGGCGGCGGTCGGTATCGTCATGGCTGCAATCGCAAGTCCGATAGTGAACTTCATCAACGCGCTCCTCAGGATGAAGGTACAAGCTCCATCACGTCCAACTGGGATTCGAAATGCGGGCGGGGCATGATCAGGCGCCAGCGATCCGGGCCGATGCGCTCGACGAAGCCGGCTACATCGCGCTCCGTGTCCAGCCCATATTGGATGGCCCGCGCCTCGTCGCCTAGCACCAAGGTTCCTAGGAAGACCTGGCGCAGCGGATCGCCCGGGAAGACCAGCCCCACCTGCCGCTGCGACCCGTTCAGCTTGGCGAAGTGCTGGAGCCCGCCTTGCTGCGAGATGCGGCAATTGAAAGAGGGGTAGGCGATGAAGTTCAGCAGTCCTGCCGACTTCGCACCGACCTTGATGACCCGGCAGCGATAGTCGCCGTCGGGAATCGGCCCGCCGCCGAGCGCAGCATCGGGATCGAGCAGGACACCTTCGCGCGAAACGTCCGCCGAATGCCCTCCGGCCCGCGCCGAGCGCAAGGCATCGACGAAGGCGGACCGCCATTCACGCAGCCGCTGCCGGTCGGACTCGGTCGCGACCGCGCGCCAGTCGCGCGCCGGCTGGGCGATTACGCCGGGCGCCTGCTGGAACTCCGCACAACCGGAGAGGGCGAGCATGGTCGCAGCCAGAAAGACGGAACGCATCGTGTGAAGCCTAAGCGGCAGTCCAGCCGCCGTCCATGCTGAGGTTGGCTCCAGTGATCGACCGGCCCTCTTCGCGACAAAGGAAAAGCGCCAGTGCCGCGACTTCCTCCGGAGTGACGAAGCGCTTCGTCGGCTGCGCCTCCAGCAGAACGTCGTTCATCACCTGCTCGCGGGTCATGTTCCGGGCCTTCATCGTGTCAGGGATCTGGTTCTCCACCAGGGGCGTCCAGACATAGCCCGGGGATATGCAGTTGACGGTGACCCCATCCTTCGCCGCCTCCAACGCGACCGTCTTCGTGAAACCGGCAACGCCATGCTTGGCGGCGACGTAGGCGGACTTGTTGGGGGAGGCGATGAGGCTGTGCGCCGAGGCCGTATTGATGATCCGCCCCCACTGCTTCTGCTTCATAGAGCCGATTGTCAGGCGCGTCGTGTGGAAGACCGCCGACAGGTTGATCGCAAGGATGGCGTTCCATTTGTCGACCGGAAACGTCTCGACCGGCGAGACGTGCTGGATGCCGGCGTTGTTGACGAGGATGTCCGGTACGCCGAGTTCGGCGGTGCAGCGGCTGACCATGGCTTCGATCTGGGCCGGGTCGGACAAATCGGCGCCGTCGTGCAGGGCGTTCAACTCGCTCTTCAGCTTCTCGATCTCCGCGGGATCGCCGAAGCCGTTGAGCATGACCTTCGCGCCCTCGGCCGCGAGCGCGCGGGCGATCGCCAAGCCGATGCCGGAGGTTGAACCGGTGACGAGCGCGACTTTGCCTTCGAGAATCATGGCGTCTCCTTTGCAGCGCTAGTCGCCATCTCGTTCCGCTTTTGCAACTAGGTGACGGCCTCGCGCATTACCTCGTCACTTCAGGGGAGATTTGAATGGTTCGGCTTGGCGGCGAAGGCCCAAGTTCAAACTTCGAAGACCGCACGGGTCAAGGCGGAGGCTTCGGTTTCGGCGGTGGCGGTGGCAGCAATCTGCTGGGCTGCCTGCTCCCCATGGTCATGAGCCGCTTCGGTTTCGTGGGCGTGCTGATCTTGCTGCTCGGCTATTGCGCACTGACGCAACTGGGAGGCGGTGGCGGGATCATCCCGAGCGGTCCGACAACAAGCGCTCCTGGTGGAGGCGCGTCGAAGCTCGATCCAAACATGCGCGACTTCCTGACGCGAGGACTCGGCTCTACCGAGGAGACCTGGACCGAGATCTTCGCCAAGAGCGGCGCCCGCTACGCCCCGACGCGGATGGTCGCCTATTCGGGCGGAACGCAGACGGCCTGCGGCATGGGCCAGGCCGCTATGGGTCCGTTCTACTGCCCGAACGACAACACGATCTACATCGAC
>DASTVY010000272.1:0-5101 GCA_035758865.1 Sphingomicrobium sp.
CCAGCCCCTGGACCTGGGCCTCGGCACGGATGTCGAGGAGCGGATCGGGCGGGCTTTCGCCGCGGAATCGGATCACTCCGCGCTCGAGCCGGAAGCTCCGCCCGGCAAATTCATAATCGCCGCGGATGAGGTCCGCCCGGCCCGTGATGCGCGGTGCGTCGACCGAGCCGCCAAGCTTGATATCGGTGCGCCACCGGCTGTCGAGTCCGAGGCCGCGCACCGTCAGCGGATCCCCTGCCAGGTCGATATCCAGCTTCCAAGGCTGGAGCTCTTTGAGCTCAATCACCATGTCGGAGTCCTGGCCGAGATTGCGAACCTTCAGTTGCGGGACTGACGCCGCCGCACTTGCACGGCCGAGCGTGAATCGCCCGCTGTTGAGACGAAGGTTGCCGCTGATCGTGCCGCCTTCGCCGCTCGACCGTATGGTCAGCGGTCCGGTAACGGTTGCCGCAATGTCGTCGCGGGCGAGCAGGCGCGCCCGGCTGGCGTCGAATTTCATGTCGAGCGCCGCCTTGCCGCCGGAGAAATCGACCGTTCCATTCCCGGTAAGACTGCCTCCGCCTGGGGTCGATCCGCTGATTCCGCTCAGCACCAGCCGCGGTCCGCCGAAGCGGCCTTGCGCCTGCAAATTCTCGATCACCGTGCCGGTCACCGCGCTCTCCAGGCGGGCGCCGTCGGCCTTGAGCGATCCTCTGATCTGCGGGTCGACCAGCCGTCCGCTGATATCGGCACCGACGGCGATGGGTCCTGACAGGTCGAAAATCTCCACGCCGGACAAGCGCCACAGCGTGTCCGCCGGGCCGGCATAGCGCAGCTGGAGCAGCATCGGCGCATTCATCAGTTCCGCGACGATCGGTCCGCGTCCAAGCGGTGCGAAGCGTGCCTGCGCACGGCCGATGGTCTTTCCGTCGCTGACCGCCACCGCGCGCAACGCTGCCCGTCCGCCATTGAGGTCGGCGTTCAACCCGACATCGATCGGCTTGGATGCCAGCACCAAACCGGCCCGGCTGAGGCCGCGCACTCGAAGGTTGGCGCTGCCCGACGGCTGGCCCGCAAAACGATATTCGACGCGCCCGCTGGCAATTCCGCCCAGCCCTGCCTTCGGCCAGACGATGTCGAGCAACTGCAGGGGCATGGCTTCGATGCTTGCGCGGAACTCCGGCCGGTCGCCGGTCCGTCCCGACAGGGTACCGCGCCCGCCGCCGAATCGGATGCGGGTCGGAGAAATCTCCCAGCCGCCCGCGACGCGGGTGAGGACCGCCGGCCCGTCGAGGGTCAGCGGACGCTTGGCGAGCTCGCCGCGGCCGGTGATCCTGATCTGGTCCGGACTGACTTGCGCGACCGTGACCAGCTGGAAGGCCGTTCCACGAGTCCCGGCCAGCTCCGCCCTCACCTCTCCGCTGCCGTTGACCAGACGGGCGTTGGCGGTCAGCCGGGCCAACGAGATGCCTCCGGTCGACAGGCCGCGCGCCGTAACGACACCCTCAAGCGTGGTCCGGCCTTCGGCAAGAATGATAATGCCGTCGACGCGGCCCGAGCGAACGCTGAGCTGCGGCGGGCCAGCCACCGTCAAATTGTTTGCGGCAAGATGCGCCTCGATCCGCTGGTCGCCGTTCGCTGGCGCGAAGTCGAGCGATCCCGTGAGCGGGCCGCCGGCGAGCCGGAGCTGGCCGGTGAAACCGCCCGGATCGGCCCTGAGCTGACCCCTTGCCGTCGATCCCGCCACCTCAAGCGCAGCGATGTCGATCACGGTCGGCCTGCCCTTGGGCAGCAGGATGTTCCCATTGGAAGTGAATGGCCCAAGCCGCGACTGGCCATTGGTGCGATAGGCAAAGCCTTGCGGCGTGGGATCGAGGAACAGCCGCATGTCGCGGATTCCGAGCGATTCATTCGGGCTGTCGAAAAACAGCTCGACCTTCGGCCGCTCGATGGGGCCGTCCAGGCGCAACCGGAGCGTTCCATATTGCTCTTGCCGGCCGCGCGCCTCGATCAGGAAGGTGCCGTCCTTCCGGCGGATGCCCTGCCCCGATAATCGCAGCTTGGGCGAATAGAGCTGCAGGTTGCGAAGGTGCAGGATTCCGTCCTGTCCGCGCTCCAGGTCGGTTGTCAGGCGCGGCAGGCCGCCGGTCAGCGATGCGAAGAAGCTGTTGTCGAGCCGCCGAACCCAGGCCTGGGCCTTGCCGATGACGCGCGAGCCCTTGCCACCGGGGCCCGGAACCACCTGCAGCTGGGTTTCGACGTCGACGATGCCCAGCCCGGGAATTAGGTAGCGCTTCATCCCGCCGGAGATTGCGATGTCGAACCGGCCGGTCCTGAGGTCGATCAGCAGCGACAATGTCCCGTCGACCTTGGCGCTGCGCAGTTTCAGCTTGTCGCCGCGAACAAATTGCGGAGTGACCGACAACATGCCTTCCAGGCTGAGGTTGGCGAGAATCCCGCCTGCTACATCACCGATCCCGGTGATCGCCCGCGCTTTCAACAGCAGCGGAACGCGCATCGGCCATGGCGAAAGCTTGCCGCGCCCTTCGGCCTGGACATCGATAAAACCGGTTTTGTCGAATGCGACCCGCGGACTGCTCAGCCGATAGGCGAAGTTCGCGGTCTCGCGCGGACCGTCGAGCGTCCAAAGGAGGCGGACGTTCTGTCCGGTCATATTGTCGAACAAGGCCGGCGGGCGGAGCAAGTCGACTCCAAGGCTCAGCTTGTCAAAGCGGCCCCCCGCCAGGTCCATGGCGCCTTTGGCGACAGCTCGCAGGGATGGCGACGCCATCGCCACTTGTCCGTCGAGCACTCGGTCGACAAAGGTCGCGTCGCCCTGGACCCTTATTTGCGGAGCGGTTAGCCGCTGCAGCCGACCCTTGAGGAACGGCGCCGGCGCCACAATGCCGGTCAGCCGGTAGCGGCCGCTGTCCACTCCCAGCACCAGATTGGCCGCCTCGCGGTTCTCGATCAGCAGCCGAGCCGATCCCCGCCACCGGCTCCAGCTTCCGTCGCCGCCAATGGTAAGGTCGATCGGCCGGCGGATTCCGGCGATTGCCGGCAAGAGTCCGTCACGCGGTGCGATGGCGCGGACATCCAGGTCGAAGCGATCCCGGTCGGGCTCCGCATCGAGCCGCGCCGCCAGCTTGTCGCCGTCCAGCATCGCCAGCTTCAGCCCGACCATCGCCCGGCCGGCGCGAATATCGGCTTCGCCAAGCAGGCTGCCGGTTCGGGCCGCACCCGCAACTCCGCGCGCCACCTCAAGCCGGTCGATCTTAAGCTGCCCGATATGGATGTCGAAGTCGGGCAGGAGCGGACCCTTGCGGCCGGTTTTGCGGAGCTTCGGCAGGCGCTGCAGCCGGACCAGGGGCGACTCCAGCCGGTCGATGTGGAGATCGTTGTAAAGCCAGGCCCCGGGCGCCCAATCGATTGTGATCACTGGGCTGGTGAGGAAGACGCCCTGCGGATCGCTGACCACCACGCCGCGCAAGCGCGCCTCGCCATAGATCGAGCCCTCGATCCGGCCGACGCGGATCTTGAGGCCGGTTGCCGTTTCCATCTGCGCGATGCGGTCGACGATGAACCGGTGACCCGGCGCCGTATCGAGCAGGATGAGACCGCCGACCGCCAGCGAAAGGAGGACGAGCAGCAGGACAAGAAGCTCGGTCGCCAGCCGCTTGCCCCAGTGCTTGCGGCGCGTGAGGATGATCAGCTCTTCGCCGCCTCCGGGCGAGGTGACGGCGGTCTCGGCCATCAGAAGGCCTGCCCCAGGCCGACGACCACCGCAATCCGGCTGTCGCCCTTTTGCCGGTTGAGCGGGGTGCCGATGTCGAGTCGGATCGGACCGAAGCTCGAATAATATCGAGCGCCGATGCCGACACCGATCTGCCAATCCTTGAAGTCGGGAAAGGCGTCGGTCGACAGCGTGCCGCCGTCGATGAACGGCACGACCCCGAAGTTGCCGCCAAACGCCTTCAGCCGAATGCGCGCTTCGAGGCTGAATTCCGCAAGGCTGCGCCCGCCGATCGGGTCATTGTCGACGTCGCGCGGTCCGATCTGCTGATAGCCATAGCCGCGGACCGACCCTCCGCCGCCGGAATAGAAGCGCCTCGAAGGCGCGATATCGTCACGGCCGGCACCGAGGATGCTTCCAAGCCGAATCCGACCGGCCGCGACGACTGTATCGGACACAGGATGATAGGCGCTCGCGTCAATCTGGGTGCGCGCATAGGGGAAGGTGCCGCCCTGGAAGCTGATTTCCGGGCTGAGGCGGCCGAGCAGCCGGAAACCCTTTGTCGGGTCGAGCAGATCGTCGGTCTCGTCGAGCCCGAGGCTACCGGGCACGGCTGCAATGAAGAATGTCCGGCGACGCGGTTCGCCAGTCGCCTCGATCGTATCCTCTTCGTCTGAGGCGAGCAGCTCCGCGCCGAGGCTCCAGGTCCATTTCTTTTGCCAGATGAAATTGCTCTGCCGCTCGAATCCTGCCGACAGCGACAGGGTCTTGGCTTCGTAGGCGTCGCGATCGATGTGGGCCGCCAGCGCCTGGGCGTTGAACACCTGGTCGCGCCGCAGCCAATTGTTGCGCCGGAAGGTGACGGCCGCGACCTGCTCCTGCGTGCCGAGCACTCCGCGCACGGTGAGCGCGCCTTCGGGGTTGAATAGGTTGCGGTGCTGCCAGCTGGCCTCGGCACGGATGCCTTCGCCAGTGCCGTAGCCCAGCTCTCCGGCGATCGTCCTCATCGGCGCCGGCTCCAGCTTTACCGCCAAATCGATGATCCGGCCTTCGTCGCGAGGCACCTGCCGGACCTCCACGGTGGAGATCAGACCGGTCGCAATCAGCGCACGTCGAAGGTCGGCGACGTCGCTCTGCTCATAGCGGTCGCCGGGCCTGAAACGGGCGATAAGCCCGACGTGACGAGCAGAAAACGGCGGCTGGCCGGAAACGCTGATTTGGCCGAAGTGCGCGATCGGGCCGGGAGTGACGGGCAGGATAAGCCGCGCGGTCTGTGCCTCATGGTCGATGACGATATCCTGCTCGCCAACCTTGGCGGTCGCGAACCCGCGCTCTCCCAGCGCAACTTGCAGTGCGACGCCGGCATCGATGACCTTCTGCGCCACGACC